>HF996807.1:1217-27183 GCA_000432575.1 Clostridium sp. CAG:762 | reverse complement strand
TGTGTTAACAGCATAGCAAAAGCACATGAAAAAAGCAACTATTTTTCTTTAGTTACTTTTTTGGTTGTTTCTTTTTTTGTTTCAGTTTTTTTAGTAGTTTCTTTTTTTTCTGGTTTTACTTCTTTTTTGTCTTCTTTTGCTTCTTTGGTTTTAGTAGTTTTTGGTGTGTAAGTTTTGCCGTTTAGGGCATCTTTTGCGATTACTACTAGGTTAGTAAATGCTTCTTTGTTATCAATTGCAAGTTCACTTAACATTTTTCTGTTTACTGTGATGCCTGCTTTATTTAAGCCGTTGATAAATTTAGAATAACTGATTTCGTTTTCACGGCATGCTGCGTTGATTCTTGTAATCCATAACTTTCTAAAGTTTCTTTTTGTTTGTCTTCTGTCTCTAAATGCATATTGTCCTGAATGCATTACTTGTTCATGTGCGGTTTTAAATAATCTATGTTTACTACCAAAATAACCTTTTGCTTCTTTTAATACTTTTTTTCTTCTTGCACGTGCTACTGTGCCACCTTTAACTCTTGGCATAATATTTCTCCTTCCTCACAAGCATTAGATAATGCTTTTAATTCTCTTATAGTCAGCATTGCTTAAGACACTGCTTGACCTTTTATTTCTATTTGTTTTTGTGGTTTTCTTGCCACTGTTGTGTCTACCACCGGCATGTCCTATTGTGATAGAACCACTGTTACGTACATTTAATACTTTTTTTGTACCTTTATGAGTTTTTAGTTTGTTCTTAGCCATTTTTATTTCCTCCTTCTATTTTTTAGGCGTTAATCCCATTGTCATAGATCTTCCTTCTAATTTAGGTTGAAGTTCGATTTCTGCTACGTTGCTTAGGTTATCAGCGAATTTGAGCAATACTTCTTTTCCTAATTCAGGATGAGCAAGTTGTCTTCCTTTAAAACGGATGCTTGCTTTAATTTTGTTACCCTTTTCTAAATGTTTCTTGGCATTGTTAACTCTAACATTGAAGTCATGTGTATCAATTGTTACTGATAAGCGAAATTCTTTTGTTTCTACTAAGGTTTCTCTTTGCTTTTTTTGTGATTCTTTGAGTTTTTTCTTTTTTTCATACTTGAACTTGTTGTAATCCATGATTTTACATACTGGTGGATTAGATGATTCACTCATTAATACTAAGTCAAAACCTGCATATCCTGCTAAAGTTAGAGCATCTTGTTTTGTTTTTAGTCCTAATTGCTCTCCGTTTGGACCAATGACCATCATTTCACGGTAACGTATTTGCTCATTGATGGGATTTTCAAATGATTTAGCGATATTAAACACCTCCAAAAAAAATGAATACTTTAAAAACGAAGTACTCATTTAAAACACCTAAATATCATTTATAATAATTAGCATTTGACCTAAAGCTATGGCAATCAGGTGAGATAAATAATCTACTTTCCGTTTTTTCAATAGTTATTGTATTATAAATGTATTAGTTTGTCAATAAAAATATGAATATTTTTTTTATTTTTTTGTTTATATTTACCAAGATATGGAGAAATTAACATCTATTTCTTGATATTTGTTATTTTTATCTATTGCTAATCTTGTGTATAGGGTTGTTGGTTTGTTAACGTCTAAATCTTTTGTTGATATTTTGAGTTTGATTTTTTGTTCTTCGTTTGCTTTTACCTCTTTGTTTTCGTATATTATTTCAACTGGTACTGTTTTGGTAAATGTATCAGTGATTGAGGCGTTGCCGAAACCTTCACCTTTCCAATTGAAGGTTGTGGCAAATGTTGGTTGACATTCTATATATAGATAGTCTTCTGTTATATAAGGGTTGGTAAATTTCCAATTGTCTTCACCATTGCTGATGTTGTACCATCTGATGGTGGAATTTTCACTGTAAACTGTCGATGGCCCTTTGGATATGATTACTGTTATTGTTGATCCTTTGTCAATTTTATCACCACCGTAAGGATATGTGTTGACAACTTTGCCTTCTTCGTACGAATCGTTGTATTCATATTCTATGTTGGGTATTAGGTTGTTGCCTTGAATGGTTAAGATGGCATTTTCTTCTGTTATTCCAATTAAATAAGGTACTTTTACTTTGTTCATGTTGGCTATATATATTATTATAATTATAAATGATACTGCTCCTAATATGATTAACCATACTTTTTTATTGTTTTTCTTTTCTTTTTTATTTCCTTTATTACTATTAGTTTCTTTTTTTACTATTACTTCTTTTTCTTCTTTGATTTCTTCAACTGGGCATCCACAGTAAATGCAGGTTTTTGCCTTTGAACTTATTTCTTTGCCACATTCTTCACATTTTATTAAGGCCATATTACTTCACTCCTTACGTTATATATTAATATATTATCACATAATTATGTTGTTTGTAAATATGTTTTTGAATTTTTATCTTCTTTGATATTTGAAATAAAAGTGCAAAAAAAAATCAATTGAGTTACTTTTTGTTTGAGAAGAGGATACTTCCTACTAATATTACTATGACTACAAGCATTCCTATTATTATTACATTTAAATTGTTAGAACTTTTCCCATCATTTACTATGGCTCCGGTTTGAACGATGGCTGCGTTGACTACCATTTTACTGGGAAAAAGCATAACAAAAAAAGTAATTGTTAAAGTTAAAATCTTTTTTATTCTTTTTTTCATAAAACATCACCCTTTTAAGAAAGTAATACTAATATTGTAATTAGATTATATATTATTCTAGTCATAATAGGAAATATGATATTATCTTTTTTATAATACACATAAGAAAAACACGATAATAATATGGTATATGGTATTATAAATACTAAAGATAATTTGCTTGTGCTGGTAAAATATACGGTGTAGAAAGCGTTAAGAAAACCAGTTATAATAATAAATAACCATTTATTACTTAATATTTTTTTAAAAGGAAATTTGAATACTAATTCTTCTACTACAGAATAAAAGATAAATGTGTTTATGAATAATAATATTTTATTATCTTTAAACATATTTAAAATAATATTAGTATTTTCTTGGTTAATATTAGGGATTAACATATATATGATTTGGTTAACTACTAGGAACATGGCAAGTGATATTAATGACCATTTTATTACGTAGAATATGTTTTTGAAAAAATGTGCATTAAATTTAAATAAATCTCCTTCTAATTCGTCTTTATAAATGCCTATAATGATTAAGCTGATTATCATGTTGCTGGCAAATGTTAAATATATGGTATTAGTATCACTTACTAATACTCGGTTTATGATAAATTGTGTTAAATAAGGCCATACAAAATATAACATCATAGCAATTATATAAATCGTTAATTCCCTAAATTTTCTTACCATTTTTCTCACCTGAATTAAGTATATTAAAAAGAAAACAAAAAAGCAATTGTTTTACTTTTTTATTTTCTGTTTTACGTGAAGTTGACAGTGTATTACTAACAAATACCGAATAATCTTTTAATCCACCATGGCATAGAACATTCCTCCCTTCAACAATTTTAATTATACTATATAAAACTAATTTGAATTAGTTTATACCTTAAGTATCTATTTTCTACCACTAAAGTTAATATGGTAGGGTGAAATCACTTACTAACCATCTGTTATCTTTTTTCTCTAAGACGAAGATGTTTTCTTTGTAAGTGTAATTACAATTTTCTAAGCAGTCTATAGATTCGTTGTCAGCAAAATATTTTTCTTTTACTTTGTATGTTATTTTACTAGCACTGACGTCTTCTACTTTGAAGTCTTCAACACCAATATATTTTATGTTTTTAACACGTGATTCTTTGACACAATATAACTTGCCTCCATAATTTTTGAATTTGTTAGCGGTTAATAGTGTTGAGGCTGGTGTTCCGTAGAAATAACTTCTTATGTAACTGGCAAGTTCTGTATAGGTTTGAAATTTAGGGCTAGTAGAAGCCATGAAGTAACTGTCTACTAAGGTGTCATTAGACATTGTGCCACATATTCTTGATGTGTCTAGGGCGACATCGCCATAAATATCTCTTGCTTTGTAATACATTTCTAACCCTAAATCTTTGTTAATGTTTTCTGCTACTTCTAATTTAGATGTAAATAATTCATTATCACAAGGACAGGCTACTTTATTAGGTTTCCTTTTTAATATTAGAATTATTATGATTATTATTAAGATTGCTACGATAGTATACATTACTCTTTTAAATACTATGTTTGACATATCGTTTTCATTCTTATACATACCTAGTTTGATATTGCTGTTCTTTGGTGTTACTACTTGAGGTTCTTGGTTAGGATTGTTTCCTAAATTCATGTTATTTATATTATTATTCATAAACTAAAATTCCTTCCTTGCACTAACTGGTTAATGTGCTAATATCTACTAATATAAATTCGTTATTAGTAAATGTTTCGTTGTTATTACTCTTCTTTATGTTTTTTATAAGTGGTGTTATGTTTTTTACATAGGTGTAATCATAAGTGTGATTTTTGTTAATGAGTAATAGTGTTATTAAATTATTATTATCTAAATTGGTGTACATTAGGATTTGTTCTTCACCGTGATTGACTATTTCTACAGCGATGTAATCTTTATTGTATAGTGTTTTTTTTGTAATATTTTTTACTATTAGACCTTGGTTTTCTATTATTGGCTTTAATTTTAAGTATTCATCTTTTAAATTGTTATAATTTCCTTCGTTTATGTTAATTAAAACAACATAATTATTAATATCATCCGAAAATGTAAGAAAACCTTTTTCTATGTTGCTGGTGTCATAAACGTATCTGTTGAGGACACTGACAACATAATTTTTATAATGTATATCATATGTTACATTCATTTTTGTTTTTTTGATATAAGATTTAGCATAGACATAGCCAATATATATGCTACTAATTATTAATATAATTACTAGTAATATAATTAGATATTTTTTCTTGCTCTTTTTTTCAATTGGACTTGTATCTAGTTTTTTGTTGTTTTTGATATCTATTGGCATAATGTCTTGATTACTATGAGTGGTTTCGTTGCTTATTTTGATGTTGTCATCGGTTATTGTAATGTTGGAATTATTATCTATTTTGATATTTTCTATTTTTTCAGTTTTTACTTCTTCTACTCTGCTACCACATCCTGGACATAAGATATCTTTGTCGTTTAAGGTGGTACCACATTTTTTACATATCATAAATACTCCTATTTTTGCATTAATTTTCTTGCAGTTCTAACCATTTGAGAAGAATAACCATATTCGTTATCATACCATGCTACTATTTTTACTAGTTGTTTGCCTTCTACTTCTAATATTTTTGTAAGTAGTCCATCAACTAGAGCACCACATGTGCTTCCAATAATGTCAGAAGATACTACTGGATCCATTGTAAATTTTAAGGTTTCGTTTTGATTGTTTTTGAAGGCTTCGTTAATTTCTTCTTCGCTTACTTTTTTCTTAAGTTCTAGGGTTAAATCTACTACCGAACCGTCTGATACGGGTACTCTTAGAGCACTTCCATCCATTCTTCCTTTTAGGTTAGGTAATACTAATCCTATTGCCGAAGCGGCTCCAGTAGAAGAAGGTACAATATTCGTGGCACATGCTCTTCCTCGTCTTGATTCAATACCTTTTTTATGAGGTACATCTAAAGCAACTTGATCGTTTGTATAGGCATGTACTGTTGTCATGAATCCTTTTTCTATACCAAAATATTTGTCAATAACATTTAAAACTGGTGCTAAGCAGTTTGTGGTGCAAGAAGCCGCGGAAATTACTTCTTCTTTGCCATCTAAAATATCGTCGTTAACATTATAGACTACTGTTTTTAAGTCTCCTTTGGCTGGGGCTGAGATAATAACTTTCTTAGCTCCGGCATTAATATGAGCCATTGCCGTATCTAAGTTAGTAAATTTACCTGTGCATTCAAATACAACATCGATACCTAATTTATCCCAAGGTAAGTTATTCGGATCCATTTCCTTAAATACTTGGATTTTTCTGTTACCTACAATTAGATAATCGTCTTCGTAACTGATATCGTCAACATGGTAACTTCTATGATTTGTATCATATTTAAGTAAATATGCTAGTTGTTTGGCATCAGTTAAATCATTGATAGCCACAACTTCAAAATCATTGTCTTCCTCCATTATTCTAAAGACTAATCTTCCAATTCTACCAAATCCATTGATAGCAACTTTTATCATTACAATCATCTCCTATTAATAGTTTACCAAAAAATAGAAATTTATTCAATGTTATTTTAATATATATTTATATTTTTTATCACGAATGTTAAATTCAAACCAAATACTGCTGGCATTTATAACTTCATCATATACTTCGATAAAGATATTATCTCCTTCATAATTGCTTGGAGTTATATTGACAAACTTCATGTTATATTTCTTTTTTGTGTCATTGATTATATAATGTAGACTGCCATATGTGGATATGAAATTAAAGGGATTGTTTTTATCAAAGCTGATATTTAAACTCATAATTCCTAATGATGGATAATTTTTTGTTGGGGTTATTTTGCTATATATATCATTACATACATTTTGGGTGCATACTTTATAAACGTATGGCATGTCAAGAGCTATATCATAATTATTAATTTTAAATTTCATATTCCCTATAACTGTATCTTTAAGGATAAGTTCTTCGCCTAATTTAGCACTTCCTGCTTCAATAATTGTGTCTAATGATGTTGGTTTTAAACTGATATTTTTATATTTAGTTTCAATACCTACACTAGTATACTTGATGCTATCAACAAATGTTATCATCATCTTTTTGCCTACATCTTCACGATTAATTTCATATACGAGAAGATAATTACTATTGTTTTGATTAATGGTTTGTTTGGTGTAACCAATACCGATATCTTTAAAATACTCATAATATTTTAAGTTAGGATAGTGCTTGTTTCCATCAATTATTAATCTAATATTGTTTCTATTTAAGGTTAGGTTATCATATCTACCTTGAATATTTAATTTTATTAGGAGATAAGCTTTATCTTTTGATTTAATAACTGTGCCATCGTATTTCTTGGTTGTATAATAACTATCTTCTATACTGATGGTGTATAATGCTGTAGCAATTTTATCTTTTTCTTTATATACTTTATTGATAACGGTTCTATTTAGGAACACAGAGAAGCTAATAATGGATATTAGAATAATACATGCGATAAATACAATGAATTTATTTTCTAAAATGAAATACTTAAATTCTCTCCACTTTCTTCTAGTTTTTCTGGCTACTTTATTGGTATCTATTCCTACGACTAACTCGAACTCTTCATTGTCGGTAACATCGATATTTAGTTCACTGATGTCTTTTTCAAAATTAAATTTTTTAATATCGAAGCCAAGGGCTCTTACGAACATGATAATGCTCATTATGCCTTGAAATGCTGTTGAGACAAGGATAAAGTCTTTAGTTAATCTAACTACTCTGGTATCTAAGACAGTATATTCTAATTTTTTTAATACTGATAAGGAATACCATAAAATAATAAATGAAGCAAAATACCCGATTATATTAATTAGATATAGTGTTTTTGGTTTTTTCTTAAATCTCATAAGTAGATAAACAATAATTAATCCTATGGTAATAAATAAGATAACTAAAAACATGAATAATGTTATGTAATCGCTGGCAAGTATTCTGTTATGGATGTCTTTGTTAACGTATTCTTTAAAAAAGGTATAAACCGTATTGAAACGATATACTAAATAAAACATTAATATTGATAGTATTAAATGTATTAATTTAAATTTTTTTATTAAAAATGCATATGGTTTTCTTAGTATCATAAAATCCCTTCCTATCTTATTTTAATTATATATAAAAATATGAAATAAGTAAAGAAAAAAAGAAAATATTTGATATTAATAATGACTTTTATTCTAAATTTTGATATAATTAGTACATGATAATGTAAGGAGGTAATTTATGAAGATACAAAAAGCATCTGCACAAGATAAACCTATCAAAACAATAAAGAAAACTGTTTTAGAAACAAAAAAAGATATTATTAATAATGAAGTTAATTCAAGATATATAGGAGATTTTTCGCAAGAAGAGACAATGGCATATTATGATAATTTAAATAATGATATGAGGCACTACAGGACAAAAGATGATATATGTACACCTATGGAGTGTGTTAAGGTAATGATAGATTATTTACCAGAAGAATTATGGAAAAGAAATGATTTAAAAATATTGGAACCTTGTGCTGGAAATGGAAATTTTGGAGCATATTGTAAATATAAGACTGACATAAATAATATTTGGTTTAATGAATTAAATATTAAGAGAGTTAAAAATTGTAAAGAGTTACTTAATCCTAAAAATCTTAGACATGAAGATTTTTTTAAGTTAGATGGTGTTTGGGATACTAAATATGATTTAATCATGGCTAATCCGCCTTATTCAGGTGGAGGAAATAAAAATCAAAGTTTATCTAATAAATTTATTGAAAAGTCTATTGATATGTTAAAGGATAAGGGTTATCTTTGTTATGTAACGCCAAATAATTGGATGACATATAATAATAATAATACAACATTAAGGAAATTATTAAACGAGGGGTCTTTCCTAGTAATAGATAATGATGTAAAGAAATATTTTCCAAATGTAGGCTCGTCGTTTACGATAATTATATGGCAAAAAAATGTATATGATAATAAAACATATGTGGTAAATAATTTTTTGAAAAAAGATATTCAAAAGGATGTTGTAATTCCAAGTGATTTAAATTTTATACCATTATATATATCACAAGAGGTATTAAAAATAATTCCAAAGTTAGTAATTGATAAGAGAAATAACTTTGATTATAGATGTGATTTACATAATTATACAAAAAAAGATTTATTAAGTGATACTAAGGATAATGTTTTTAAATACAAAACAATACATACAATGAGAAAAATAAGGTATGCTAAGAAAAAACAGGATATATATGATAAATGGATTATTGTGATACCTCTTTCAACATATTATATTCCAGTAATTGAGCATCATACAAATACTACTCAGTCTGTTGGTTATATACCGTTTGGGAATAAGGTAGAAGCAAAGAGATATCTTAAAAAAATTGAAAAGCCAGAGTATAAATTAATTGTTCATTTAACTAGGTATGGTAATTTTAATAATATAATGGTGTTGAAGCATTTAGATTTTGATGATGATATATCTTTCACAAAAAAAGAAGCAAAGGAAATTTCTTTGCTTACTAGTTTGATTAAGTACTAACCTGATTTTTTATCAGTTAGTTTTTTTAATCGTCAAAGGTTTCTACTTCTGTGGCATTTGCTTGAATATTAGCAAGTGGTTTAAAGCCAAATTGTTCAATGAATTGTTTTATCATTATGTCTTCTACTGCTAAGGCTTTTGGAGAAGCAAATTTTACTGATTCAACATCGTGCCATACTATTACATAATAGTCTTCACTACAATCGTATATATATAAATTTAAATCTTTTCTAGTTGTTACCATTGATTGTAATATTTTGATGTTTGTAGTAGAAGCTGTTCTCCAGTAGCTGACGGTTCCACAATTATAAGAGCCTAATCTTTTGCTAAATGTTGTTCTTGAACTGCCTATTTTAATTATATGTTCTTTACCATCAATAACACAAGTGAGAAGATATGTGATGCCTAAAGATTTTTTGAAAACTTTTTGGGCTTCTTTTGTAACGAAATCCTTAGGGACTATTTTTTCATTAACTCTACCCTTTTCTTTTGTTATGGTGAGTGGTTTTACGCTTAATTTACATATATATTTATAATCAGATACTCCAGGAAATTTAAAATCGCTTAGAATGGGTTGTTTTTTTACATCATCAATTGTAAATGGTCTATCATTATTGTTGCTTAGGGGAAAAACTTGTCCTAAGGCATTTATATAATCGGTTCCACTTTTTTGTATATATTTTTCTCCGTCATAATTACAAAGTGTTTTAAGTGTTTCAATATCCAAAATACTGCTTTTCATGGCCATTTGAATCATCTCCTAAAGAAATTATATATAAAAATATGAAATAAGTAAAGAAAAAAAAGAAAATATTTAATTTTCCTTATAAACAATTAATTGGTCTTGGGTAAGAAATATTTTATCATTTTGTCTTAAAATGTTCATGACGGTGGTATTTAAAATTCTTGCTACATCATTTAATGTTTCGTTATCTTTAACAAAATATAATTTGGTTCCTTTGTTGGGTACTAAAATGGTTTGATTAGGATAAATATAATCACTAGTGTTTAAGCCATTTAATTTTGCTAATGTATTAACATCTATGTTATAGTTTTTGGCTATTGTATACAAGTTATCTCCTTTTTTGATGGTGTAATAAGAAAAATTATTGTTTCTTCTTTGTGGGATTATAATGTTAGTACCAGGATTAGGTACATAATTGGGTGTTAATCCGTTTATTTGATATAAAATAGCAGGATCGATACCTAATTTTTGGGCTATTATTTCTATTGTGTCTCCATTTTGAATAGTATATATCTCATACATATTAATCACTCCCTAACATAGTCTATGTAATTAGTGATTTAGTGTGATTATTATTCTTTTGCTATGCTGTTATAGTGCGATGGAATTATTATAGTTAATAAGTTTTAATAGGTAATATTAATGCTATTTCATTTTTTTCATTTATAATAAAGAGTTTAAATTCACTTATTTTTCCAATAAATTCATCTTCTTTTATATCTAAAATATGAATAGATTGTTTTAAATAATATGGATTATAAGATACTTTATTTCCTTTCTTTGTAACATAATAACCTGTTTTTTCTTTTTCTTTTACTTGATTAAATATTTCTTTTTTTTTAAAAATAATTTCATCATCAAATATAATATTTTTAAAATAATCTAATGTATTTGGATAATCAGATTGAATAAGGAATGATTTATCTATGTTATATTTTTTTAAAAATAATTGTTTTTCTTTATCTTGTCACTCCTTAGTAAAACAAATATTAATGTTAGGAAGGTAATTACACTTTAAATGATAAAGAGTATAACTATTTGTTATTACTATGCCTCCCATTTTTAATGGAGAATAAGATGTTAGTACAGGTCTAGAAATATTATCCTTTAAATAATATTTAATTGTTCTATATTTTTTTTCTTTTTCTAATATATTATAAGTATCTGTTTTTAAGATTAAATTAGTTTTATCTTTGCTTTTATTAAGCTCATTTAATAATTCTATCTTAAATAAATCTTTTTCACTTTGATTATTTTTATAATCTTCATTGTTAATTAAATTATTTTTTTTAGGTTCTCTTTTTATTTTTTTAAAAAAATTAATATTTATTATTTTATTTTCTCCATCTATATCTAATACTAGTTTTAATTTTTTTACTTTTAATACTAATTTATCCGTTTCTCTATCGTCAATCAATGTTTCTAGTTCATATCTATTTATAAATGATGGATTAACATGATATTTATCATATGTTGTTCCGTATCTTAATACTCCGTTTGAAGATATAACTATAGATTTATCTTGTTTGATGGTTCTACTGCTTTCTATGCTAAAATCATCAACTAATTTTGTTCCTAAAAGATTATATATATCAAAAGATACTTCGGTTGATAATATTCTATAGGGAGATAAATTTTCAATACTTAAATATATGTATAAATAGTGATAGACAAGTTCAGGACATTCTCCATTAAATTCATCGTGTCTATTAAGAGATAGATGATCTAGTTCAATTGAGACATATTTGTTAATATTATTATCATTTTGATAAATAGTTTCAAGAAATTTTGCTTTTTCAATTTCTTTATCTAATCTTTTTTGTTCTTCTTTGTTTTTATTTAATTCTTGTTGTGATTCTTTAATAAGATTATCCCATTCTTCTAATTCTTTATCTTTTTCTTCTGTTATTTCTTTTAATTCTTGTTTTTTTTCTTTTACAATTTTATTTCTTTCTTCTTTTAACTTTTTTATTTCTTCTTTTAATTTAACTCTTTCTTTATTATTAAACCATAACATAATAGTTTTTCCTCCTAAATATAGATAAATTATAACATATTTTTAAAATATTTTAAAATTAAATAAGTGAATTTATAGAATTAAAACGACGTAGTAATAGCAAAAAGAAGAATACTAAATCTATAGCACTCTTCTATTTAATCACTATATTAACTATTTTTTTAGGTATTATAATTACTTTGATTATTTCTTTTCCTTCTATGTGTTTGATTATGTTACTAGCATTAAGTGCTTTGTTTTTAATTTCTTCTTCATTATCGTTGATGCTTACATTGATAGTATCTCTTAGTTTACCATTTACTTGAATGGCTATGGTTATGTTATCTTCTTTTAATACTTCTTCATTATATGTTGGCCATTTTTCATATGTAATGGTATCTTTATTACCTAGTATTTCCCATATGTGTTCTGCCAAGAATGGACAGACTGGGCTAAGTATTTTGGTAAAACCGATGGCATATTCATAAGGTAAATTTCCCTCCTTATAAACAGCATTAATAAATATCATTAATTGAGATATTGCTGTGTTAAAGTTTAGACTCTCATAATCTTCAGTTACTTTTTTTATGGTTTGGTTATATATTTTTTCTAGGTTTTTGTTGTTATCTTTGACTATTTTATTTTCTTCAAAGATTCTATATATTCTGTCAATGAATTTCTTGGCTCCATCAATTCCTGAGTTAGACCATGGTTTATCTGCTTCAAGTGGTCCCATAAACATTTCATATAGTCTTAGAGTATCCGCTCCGTGGCTATTTACAATATCACTAGGATTTATTACATATTTTGGAAATCTTTTGCCCATTTTTATGCCGTTTTCACCAAGTATCATGCCTTGATGTACTAATTTTTGGAATGGTTCTTTAACTGGTGATAGTCCTTTTTTATATAAGTAGTTGTTCCACATTCTTGAATATAATAAATGGCCAACTGCATGTTCTGGTCCACCGATGTATAGGTCGACTGGCATCCAATGTTTGAGTAATTCGTAGTCGCCTAAAGTTTCATCATTGTGGGGATCTATATATCTTAAATAGTACCATGATGAACCTGCCGCGCCAGGCATTGTCGATGTTTCTCTTTCACCTTTGATTCCATTAATAGTAACATTTTTCCAGTTAATGTCGTTATCAAGTGGTGCTTTACCATTTTTGCCTTTATAATCTTTTAAAACTGGCAATATAAGTGGTAGGTCTTTATCTTCTAGGGCTATGTTTTTTCCATTTTCTAGGTGAATAATAGGAACTGGTTCTCCCCAATATCTTTGTCTGGCAAAAATCCATTCTCTTAGTCTATAATTGATTTTTTTGCTACCACATTTGTTGGTGGTTAGGTACTCTATCATTTTATTGATGGCATCTTCTTTGTTTAATCCGTTTAGGAAGTCTGAGTTGATGTGTTCTCCATCACCTGTGTAGGCATTTTGGGTGATGTCTCCTCCACTGATGACTGGAATTATTTCTAGGTTAAATTTTTTAGCAAATTCATAATCACGTTCATCATGGGCTGGTACGGCCATGATAGCTCCAGTTCCATAAGAGACTAAAACGTAATCGCTTATCCAGATAGGTATTTCTTTACCATTTACAGGATTGATGGCATAAGCTCCAGTAAAGACTCCTGTTTTGTTTTTGTTTAAATCTGTTCTTTCTAGTTCACTTTTGTTAGCACATTCTTTTTTATAAGCAAGGATTTCTTCTTTTCTATCACTTGTGGTAATTTTGTCAACGAGTTCATGTTCGGGTGCCATGACACAGTAAGTTGCCCCGAATAAGGTATCACATCTTGTTGTAAATACGGTGAATGTTTCGTCGGTATTTTTGATTTTGAATTTGACGTGAGCTCCGATGCTTTTACCTATCCAATTTCTTTGAATTTCTTTGGTGGAGTTAGGCCAGTCGATATCGTTTAGTCCGTCAAGTAATACTTCGGCGTATTTAGGAATATCAATAACCCATTGTTTCATGTTTTTTCTAATTACTGGGTAGCCTCCACGTTCGCTTTTGCCATCAATTATTTCATCATTTGATAATACTGTTCCTAATTCTTCGCAAAAGTTAACAGGCATATCTTTGTATATTGCTAAATTGTCTAAAAATAATTGTTTAAATATCCATTGAGTCCATTTATAAAATTTAGGATCTGCGGTTGATAACTCACGCGACCAGTCATAAGAAAATCCTAAAGATTTTAGTTGTTCTTTGAAGGTTTTGATATTTTCACTTGTGAATGAAGAAGGATGATTACCTGTGGTAATTGCATATTGTTCGGCAGGTAAACCAAAAGCATCCCATCCCATTGGATGTAAGACGTTATACCCTTGCATTCTTTTCATTCTTGCGATAATATCCGTGGCTGTGTAGCCTTCTGGATGGCCAGCATGTAGGCCTACTCCTGATGGATATGGAAACATATCTAAAACATAATATTTAGGTTTGCTAAAATCATGTATATCAGTTTTAAATGTTTCATGTTCATCCCAATATTTAATCCATTTTTTTTCTACTTTTCTAAAATTGTACATAATTATTCTCCTTTAATTATTAGTCTTTGTTTCCATAAATCCTGCCAAGTAAGCCATAGGCTATGATAATTAGTAGCATTAATAAGATGAATCCTACAAGTAATTGCCATATAAAGCCTTTGATTAACTTGCTTATTATCATGTATATGATAGTCATAATTAAGGAATTAACAATTATACATATTAAATGGTATTTATGATAATTATCTTTGTTAATCTCTACTTTATATAAACTTTTTAAATATGTAATTTCCATTGGCAATTTGTTTTTATCATACTTGCGATATTTCAGTCCTAGTAATAGATAATAAGCAATAAATAATATAAAATAGACAATTATAAGTTCATATAATATTTGCATAACTTCACTTCCTTAAAATAAAATACACCCCTTTTTAGGAGCGTATTATTCACGCGGTACCATCCTACCTTATAACTTTTTTTGATAACGGGTTTCCCCGACAAATGGATTAGTAAAGACAAGTTCATAAACTCGTATTTGTTTGCTTTCACCTATCACAAACTCTCTTTCAAAATACTAATTTATTACTACTTCTTTGCATTTGCTTTTTACTAATTATATTATATTTCACTAATATATTCAAGTAGTTTTATAAACATTTTAATGAAATTTTTGTCTAAACCATTTTTTTTGAGTTTTTTGATTTCAATTCTTTTCTTTTTTATTGATAAATTGCTAAAGAAGATACTTTCTATTTTAATCTTAAGTTTTGTTTCTATTTTAACATCACTTAGGATGCTTATTATTTCTTCGTTGATAACTCTTGTGGCATCTATTTCTATATCTTTTCCTTTACAATTGATGGTTAATTGTTCTGTAGTAGATACGTTTTCTATTTCTAAAATGAAATCATTACCATCTACGTAATTTTTGACATCAATTTTGTTTTCTCCTGCGTAAACAATAACATCATCGGCTTTTTTTGTGTTTCTAAATCGAATTTTGTAGTTTCTTAAAGGTGGTACGATGCCTGTTTTTCCATCTAGTGGTCTAATTATTACTGTGTAGTTATTAGACCGATAATTATAGTCTATCGACGTAAGTAAATAATAGTTTTCTTTGTATAGGTTGGTTATTCCATCATCTTCATACAATTTGTAAGTATTGGACATTCCTGGGAAGATATGTATCTCTAAATTTGTAGGTAATGCTGTTTTCATGTAATCATTGGATAAGACTATGATTCCTCCTGCTTTACAAAATACTGGATAGTCTTCGTCTTTATAGAAACTTATATAGTAATGATTTCCAGGAAATTTTTTACCTGTTTTAAAATCATACCACATGCCTTCAGGTATGTATAATTTTTGAATTACTCTATCCATTAGATATTCTTTATGATATGTAATTGGAGCCACAAGTAATTGTGAACCAAAGTAATATTCATTTTTGTATACGGGTTCATCATAAATAACTGGATATTTATAGTATAATGGTTGTACTAAAGGAAGACCTGTTTTATAGTAGACATATCCTTCACTATAAATATAAGGGATTAATCTTTGTCTTAGTTGCATATAATCTCTTATTACTACGAGGTGGCTGGCATTCCATTTCCATGGTTCTCTTTTATAATATTTGCCACCTTCACTGGCAAGCATCATAATTGGTGAGTATGTTCCAAACTGGACGTATCTCATAAATAATTCCCCATCTTCGGTACCATCTAAGTAGCCCCCGATAGCATGAGCCCACCAAGAGATACCCATGTTGGAAGAGGATAAGTTATAAAATGGAAGTTTGTTTAGTGTTTCCCAACTTACTTTAGTATTTCCTGAATACAAGATAGGATATCTGTGCGCGGCAATCATGCTATTTCTTGCCATGACTAATCCTCTTAGTGCTTCACCTTTATTGCTGTTGGCATAATGATAATGAGTAGCAAGCCACATGTCATTTAAATCTTTTTTGTTGTAATAATCAATGTTAAATAAATTTATGCCAATATCTTCTAGGTTTTTAATTAGTATTTTAAAATAAATAGCTAATGTTTTGTTGCTGAACGGGATTAAATTAACTTGTTTTCCATCATTGACACTAAGTAGTGTTTTTATGTTATTATAGTTAATATCTTTATTTGTTATTATGTTGTTAGGGTTTACTGTTAAGCCTAGGATTATTCCTTCTTCATTTAACTTGCTTATCATTTCTTTGGGATTATTAAATAGTGATGAAGAGAAATTATAATTAGATAGATTATCATGCCATTTGTTTCTTAAAAGTATTACTGATAATGGGATTTTATTGATTTTAAATTTATTTGCAATATCTAATACTTCTTCTTCGGTGTACGGTTCGTCTTTACTCCAAAAGTTACCTAAGGCATATCTTGGTATCATTGAAGGCATTCCCGTTAGAGCATAATAGTCTCTTAAGCATAAGCCAAAATCTTTGCGATATAAGAAAACATATATATCAATGAGGTCTTTTTCTCTTTTTACATATTCGTCATTATTGATAACTAAATTTTTAGAATCATCTAGGGTAACGAATCCATCCATAGAAAATAAACCATTTTGTAATTTATTATCTTCGTCTAAACTAATATTTGTTCCACCAAAATTTCTAACTTCAGGATGATTATAATACCAAAAACGCTCACTGTTACGCAATCTTATGGTTAAATTTTTACCTGGCATTAATTTACTACCTTTAAAAGGTTTTTCTTTAGCATAGTTTAAGATAAAATACTTTGTTTTAATTTCTAAACTATTAGTTGTTTCTTTAACACTAAATACAGGCTTTTCAAAGTTACGATTAATTACTAACTGGGTTGGTCTATCTTCAAAAATGCCTTTTTCGTTATATTCTAATCTTACTAGTCTTTCTGTTAAAATTGTAATACGATATTTTAATCCTTGAAATATTGTGTCTTTTCTAGCTATAGTACAATTATCATCCTTAATAAAATATTTTGATAAACTAGCCATGCTATCACCCTTCTCTTATTCTATTAAGATTATAGCAAAAAATATGAAAAAGTACAAGAAAATAATCTTTTATTCTAAATTATTTGTATTTATTAATTCATTATAAATATTTGGATACTCTTCTTGTTTGTTGTTATTTAAAAATTCTACGGCATCATCTTTGGCATGTAATAATATTTTAAAATCTTTTCTTATATCTGCTAAGAGAAAACTATTTGTACCACTTTGTCTTATTCCAAACAATTCTCCTTCACCGCGATTATTAAAATCATACTCAGCTATCTCAAAACCATCGTTTGTATGTTCTAGCATATTTAGTCTTTTATCAAAAGATTTTGATACTAAATAACAATAACTTTGAATATCACTTCTTCCTACTCTTCCTCTTAGTTGATGTAATGTTGATAAGCCAAACATATTGGCATCAAAGATAACTATCATTGAGGCATTTTTAATATCAAGTCCTACTTCAATAACAGTTGTTGATATTAAAATATTTATTTTCCCTTTTTCAAAATCCTCCATAACTTTTTCTTTTTCTAAAGAATCTAATTTACCATGGACAACTCCAATTTTGTATTTGTGGCCGAATGCTTTATTCATTTTTATATCTAATGATGCTACACTTTCGGTGTCGTTTATATTTTCTTCAATGGAAGGTGCAATTACATATATTTGATGTTTGGATAAGAGTTCTTTGTTCATGCCTTCTAGGACTCCTAAAATGTTTTCTTCTAAAAATACTTTGGTAATTATCTCTTTTCTTCCTACTGGTTTTGTTTTAATATTAGTTACATCTAAATCACCATAGATAGTTAAAGCATACGTTCTTGGTATGGGAGTTGCACTCATGGATAACATGTCAGGCATTATTCCTTTGTTTTTTAAGTTATTTCTTTGAGCCACGCCAAAACGATGTTGTTCATCAGTAATTACTAAGCCTAGATTATGATATGTGATGGTTTCTTGAATTAAGGATTGGGTTCCTATAACTAAATTGGTTATACCAGTATTTAATCTATTATATATTTCTTTTTTCTCTTTTGCTTTCGTGCTAGAAGTTAATATATCAATTGTCATGCCTGTATCTTTAAAAATTTTAGTGGCATTTTCATAATGTTGTTTAGCAAGTATTTCAGTAGGTACCATTAGGGCACATTGATAACCTGATAAATAGTTAGCATAACTAGCAACAAAAGATACTATTGTCTTTCCACTTCCTACATCGCCTTGTAATAGTCGATTCATTCTTTTATTGGAGGACATATCATCAAGTATTTCTTTGATGGCTTTTTTTTGATCTATGGTTAATTCATATGATAAGTTATTGATAAAACTATTAACTTTTTCATAATCGATATCTCTTTTTATTGCTTTATCATCATATTTGATTTTGTTTTTTAGGTATGTTATTTTTAACATATATCTAAATAATTCTTCATATTTTAATCTGAGTCTTGCTTTTTTTAATAAACTAAGTGATGTTGGCTTATGTATTTCTTTGAGAGCAGTTTCTTTATCTATAAAATCGTATTTTTGTGTTAAGTAAGATGGAATAAAATCAGGATAGTTATGAGTTGTTTCTAATAAACTTTTTATGATTTTACTGATAGTTTTAATATTAATTCCATTTATTGTATGATAAATGCTTTCTATAACAGGTACATCTGGTAGTGGTTCTAATTTTATTTTATTTGCAATTATAGCATTTTTCGTTTTGTTATATTTGCCTATGATGGTGATGGTTGTTCCTAGATTTAATTCTTTCATTAGATATACTTGGTTATAAACACTTACATTAAATATTTGATTTTTGGCACATATGCGAAAACTTATCTTTTTTAATTTACCAAAGTAATAGATAGTAGGTTTGCTTTCTACTACGCCATCTATAATGATATTATCTATATCGTTTAGTTCATTTAAATTACTTCTTTTTATTACTTCGTAGCGATATGGATAATAATTGATTAAATCATTTTCATTATTGATGTTTAATTTGTTTAAAAGTGCTAAGGTTTTTGGGCCTACACCTTTTAATGAAGTTAAACTCATAAATCCCCCTCCTAATTTGCAATAACTATTTTTTTATACATTTTCATCTTATCATATGTTATTTTCTTTGTCAAGATATTTTCGTACACTTGTTTGAATTGTTTTTGTAGGTTTTAAGTGTGATTGTTTCATGATTTTTTTATTGCTAATGGCGTAGCAAAAGAAAAGAAAGATTAATTTTATAAGTTATTTAATCTTTCTTTAATTTTAATATTGACCATACTCATATCTGCTTTGCCTTTTAGACTAGGGGTAATCGACTTCATAATGGTTCCTAAATCTTTGATACTTGTAGGTTTTACTGTATCAAAAACTTCATTTATTATTTTATCAATTTCTTCTTCGGTTAATTGAGTTGGCATATATTTATTTAATACTTCTATTTCTTTTTCATTTTGGCTAACTAAATCAAGACGGTTTGCTTTTTGAAATTCATTTATAGCATCTTTTCTTAATTTGATTTGCTTTGATATGATATCAATGACATCACTGTCAGTTAGTTCTTTTTTCTTATTTATTTCTTCTAGTTGAATAGCCCCTTTGGCCATTCTAATGACACCAAGGCGAAAACTATCTTTTTCTTTCATCGCAGTAATCATATCGTTTTTAATTGTTTCTAATAAAGTCATATTATCACCCTTAAGCTACACTTCTTCTATGTGCATTTCCTTTTTTTCTTGAATTTTTGATACCTTGCTTTATTGCTTCACGGTTTTTAATACCTGGTTTTTTATAACCATCACTGCGTTCTCTAACCTTTTGAAGGGAGCCACTGCGAGCTAACTGCGTCTTAAACCTTTTCATCGCAATCTCTAAATTTCCACGAACTTCAACAGACATTATAATCCCTCCCTTCTCGGTTTGTCTACTAAATTATATCATTATATTTGTAAATATTCAACAAAATAAGATAAAAAGATACAAAATTTGCTTATTTTTTTAATAAAATGTATCTTTTTTTATATTTATACCTATTTAGGACCGGTAAATAGGTAATATATGTTATTTTAGTTAATTGGACAGTAGTTTCTTTTACTGAATCTTCTTATAGCACTTCCTACTCCTACACCAATATCATAAAAGGCTAAAACGAATAGTCTTCCGTATTGAAGAATTGCCCCGGATATTTTGAATCCTCCGTTTATGTTAATTAATTCATTTTTGTTTAGTTTTCTCATTTTTTACCTCCTACTCCTACTAATGTTACATGGTGTTGGGTTAGTGTATCCTGACAAAATGCCTGAGATAAATGATATACCTACAAATAATCCTGCGGCTAGCCAGCCTAGTCCGATGCCTCCATTAATTTGTTTTAATTCTAATTCGTTTAATTTTTTCATATTTTTTACTCCTTTACTATTTTTTTTATATATTTTATCAGTGATTCTCTACCTGTTAAAATTTTGTAATTGATAACCAGATTATTAACTAATAGATTTTTATTTGGATTTAGTATTTGTAGATAGAATATTTGGTAGTTATCATAATTAGATTCTAATAAATCACTTATACTTATTATGTTATATTGATAGTTATCTTCGTTTATGAGGATTGAAGAGTTATTTATTATGGTTTCAATATTTTCAAAATCAACATATAATTTTAAGTAATAGTTATCTTTATCTAAGACTACAATGCCTTTGTTTTGGTAATATTTTTCTACTTTTAAAAGGTGTGCTAAAATAATCATAATAATAAAACTTATAATAACAATGCTACTTAATAATATTACTAATTTGTTTTTTATATTAAAAATTATTTCTTTGTTGCAACTAATCATTTTACTCTCCTTTTTAAAATATCTATAACTTGCCCATTTTCTATTTTGATTACTTTATCATATAAATCCATATTATCTAATCTATGTGATACAATTACAAATGTTATGTTTTTATAATTTTTAAAACTGTTTTTTAATATTTTTCTTTCTAAATTAATATCTATTTGATTTAATCCTTCGTCGATAAATACTATTTTGCTTTTTTTAAGCATGCTTCTAGCAAGGATTATTCTTTGTCTTTCGCCACCTGAGATGTTGATGCCATTTTCTTCTAGTAACATATCATAACCTAAAATGTTATTTTCTATTATTTTATCAACGCAAAAGGTTTTACATACGTTTAAGAATTCTTCAGTTTTAATATTTCTATTTAAGATGATGTTATCTTTGATGCTATCTGTGAAAAGCATTTCGTTTTGACTAATATATGTAATTTCACTTCTAATATCTTTTAAACTATAATCATTAATATCATTATTATTTATATTAATCATGCCTCTTCTTACATCATAATATTTATATAATATTTTGAGTAAGGTGCTTTTGCCACTTCCGGAGTTACCTAGTATTAAAACTTTTTCTCCATTTTTAATAGATAAGTTAACATTGTTTAGGATTTTGGTATGTCCATATGAGAATGATAAATTATGAATATCAATATTGCCATTTATTATTAAATCAGTTTTGGTAAGCATATCTTCTTTTTTTATTTCAAATAAGGTATTTGCTCTATCTAATGCGTTTTTAGCCATATAATAATCACTTGCTAAATTAATAATATTTTTAACTGGATCTAAGAAATACACTAGAATAGTATTAAATACAATAAGGGTGCTTAGTTGCATGGAGCCTTTTGTTACTTCTAAAATACCATATAGATTTATTAGAAGTAAGATAGTTAATTCTACTGATTCTTTAATAAAATTGCAGAAATTAATAATATTACTGAATTTTAATACGTTTTTTAGGTTTTTGCTGTAAAGATATTCTAATTTATCTATAATTTTTGCTTCTATATTTAAACCTTTTATTGTTTCAAAATTAGTAATTGATTCGATTAAATTGGTATTGATAATACTGTTATTTTCTAGATCTTTTTTGACTAATTTGTTCATGTATGGGTTTAATAAAAGCATAGTGATTACATAGATTAAAACAATTAATAAAGATAATAGGAATAAGAATTTATTAATGGAATAAAGAAATATTCCTGCGATTATGAGTATTAGAAAATCTAGTAGTACTGTGAGTATTATTTTACTAATTAAATTTCTAACATGGGATATATCGCTTAATTTTGAGGTTACTTCACCAGTTGTTTTATTTTTGTAATAACTATAAGGAAAGTAAATTATATTATCAATGGATGAGGCGAAGATACTAATATCTAGTTTGATGTTTAGGTAAGATAGCAATATATTTTTGAAAACATTTGCAAGAGACCGCATAAGTATTATGTATATGAATGAAATGACAAATGTACTTACAGAAAACTTAGCTAAAATGAACTTCATTTGGTAAGAATTAATAATTGTTAATAATGTAAAAATTATTGATAAAATGAAGATGTTAGTAAGTAATATTTTGTTCTTACTTAAGACATTTATGATAATATTTTTGATATAATTTTCGGTTGTTATTATGGGAAGTTTCTTGTTATAATTAAAAATCAGGATATTGCCTGTCCATGTTTTATAAAAATCTTCAAGTTTAATAACTTTTGAACCTTGGCCGGGGTCCATGATTAATAAACTATCTTTTTTTATTTCATAAACTACAATAAAATGGGTATAATTATTAACAAGAACTTGGGAAATGAATGGGGTTTTTATTTCGTTAGATAGTTTGTCCAATTTATAGCCTTCTGCAGGTAGGCCAAGATAATTGGAGGCATATCTAAGGTCATAAAAGGTTGTGCCATTTTTGTTTGTGTTGGTTAATTCTAATAACTTTGTTAAAGAAATATTTCCTTTATAATATCTAATAACCGATAATAAGCATGAGGCGCCACATTCTTTTATTCCTTGTTGTCTAATAACTAATTTTTTTTGCATCTTTTTTACCCTCCTAACTATATATATAGTCAGAGAAAATTGAGATTACTTTTTTTTTCTAAAATTTCTTCATTTTTTTAAAAATTTGACACTTTTGAGTGTAAAGCAGGAACATTTATTGTTAATTTATTAACGAGGGGTTGGTTAGGTAAATTTACTGTTTTTTTTCTGTTAACAGCATAGCAAACGTGAAAAAAAGAACTACATTTAAGTAATTCTATTTTAAATCTTTAATTAAATCTTTTAAGATATTAATAAATTCTTTTGTATCAACTGTTGTAGTTTCGTTGCTACCGAATTTTCTATAACTTACTTTGTTATCATCTTTTTCTTTATCTCCTATAATTAGGGTATAAGGAATTTTTTTAGTTTGTGATTCTCTCATGCGGTATGATAATTTTTCTTCGCGGGCGTCCATTTTGACACGGATACCATTTTCTTTTAGGATGTTTTCTAATGTTTTAGCATATTCTAAATGATATTCATTATTAACAGGGATGATGTTTACTTGAACTGGAGATAACCAGAGTGGAAAGGCTCCACCATAGTGTTCAATTAAGATACCAATAAATCTTTCAATTGAACCATATATAACGCGATGTAACATAACTGGTCTTTTTTTTGAACCATCTTTGTCAACATAAGTTAAATCAAATCTTTCAGGTAAATTCATATCTAATTGGATTGTTCCGCATTGCCATACACGACCGAGTGAATCTTTAATGTGAAAGTCTAGTTTAGGTCCATAGAAG
This sequence comes from Clostridium sp. CAG:762, assembly GCA_000432575.1. Taxonomy (GTDB): domain Bacteria; phylum Bacillota_I; class Bacilli_A; order RF39; family UBA660; genus CAG-762. The sequence goes on along the minus strand of HF996807.1, from coordinate 3,060 downwards.
GCTCCATCTCCAGGATTGATTTTGCATTCTCTTCCTGCTTTGTGGCAAGCTTCTTCTAGGGCTTTTTCGGCTTTGTTCCATATTTCAATTGAACCTATATATTTTTCTTCTGGTCTTGTAGATAGTTCAATGTTATAGGTTAATCCAAAAACACTATACATTCTATCAATGAAGTTAATTAATCTTATTACTTCTTCTTCTATTTGGTCTTCTCTCATGAATATGTGGGCATCGTCTTGGGTAAATGTTCTTACTCTAAATAAGCCATTTAGGGCTCCACTTGCTTCATGTCTATGTACTTGGCCTAATTCTCCTATTCTTAGTGGTAAGTCTTTATAAGAATGAAGGCTATTTTTGTAAACAAGCATTCCGCCTGGGCAATTCATTGGTTTTATTGCAAATATTTTATCATCGATTTCACTGGTATACATGTTTTCACGGTAGTTATACCAATGACCTGATAATTGCCACAATTCTTTGTTTAGCATAATTGGAGTTTTTATGAACTCATAGCCTTCTTTAGTGTGTTCTTGATACCAAAAGTTTTCTAATTGGTTTCTTAATATCATTCCATTATGTAGGAAGAATGGGAAACCTGGACCATATTCACTCATCATAAATAATTCTAGTTCTTTGCCTAATTTTTTATGGTCTCTTTTTTTTGCTTCTTCTAGCATGTTTAAATATTCTTCTAGATCTTTTTCTTCTTTGAAGCATATGCCATATATTCTTTGAAGCATTTTGTTTTTGGAGTCTCCTTTCCAGTATGCACCAGATACTTTTAGGAGTTTAAAATACTTTAAATCTTTTGTGGAATTGACATGTGGCCCACGGCATAGGTCAATGAAGTCTTCTTGTTTGTATGCTGAAATTATTTGTTCGTTTTCGTCCATTCTACTGATTAAGTCTATTTTGTATGGATCGTCTTTAAACATTTCTAAGGCTTCTTGTTTACTTATTTCCATTCTTTTGATTAGTTTGTTATCTTTGCTGATTTTTTTCATTTCTTTTTCGATTCTAGGTAAATCTTCTTCACGAATAACGTCATCTCCTAAATCGATGTCATAGTAAAAACCATCGTCAATTACTGGCCCTACCCAAAACAAAGCATGTGGGTATAGATGTTTAATGGCATGGGCTAAAAGGTGGGCACAGCTGTGGTTCATTACATTTAATTCTTTATCTTCTTTGATATTTATCATTTTAATCATTCCTTTCTTTATATACTTTTTTTGTTTTTCTTATTCTTTTTGCTATACGGTTATATTTTTTGGTGTATTTGCTTTGCATACATTCATTTACTATCATACTGTTGAGTACTGCATATGCTTCGTAGCCCACGAGAGAATTTCTAAGTTCTATTAACTCACTTAGACCAAGATTGGTGATATCTACATAAATTAAGTTTCCTAGATAATCTTTTATTTTTATTGTTTTCATATACTACTTCCTCTTTCTAAATAAAATAAAAACACTCCATATAAGGAGTGCTTATTGACACGGTACCATTCTTATTTTACCTTAATTTTGATAACGGATTTTTCCGGTTTTCTCTTTCGAGTACAACTTGAAAAGTAGTAACTACATAATCTTATTATTCGTTTTCAGCTAACACGAACTCTCTTGAAATAAAAATTATAAGCCATGTCTTTTCGCATCGTTTTTATATATTAAATTATAAACATTTTTGGTGACCAGTATGGAATTCGAATCCATGAATGCTGCCGTGAAAGGGCAGTGTGTTAAGCCACTTCACCAACTGGCCATATTATATACAAAATGGTGGGCCTGAATGGACTTGAACCATCGACCTCACGCTTATCAGGCGTGCGCTCTAACCACC
>HF996807.1:0-1174 GCA_000432575.1 Clostridium sp. CAG:762 | reverse complement strand
GCCCATTTTGTGTGCGTCTATCACATTATAACATATGATATGACTACATGCAAGTGAAATTTCATATTTTTTTAAATTTTTGGTGGACCGTTAGGGGCTCGAACCCTAGACCCACTGATTAAGAGTCAGTTGCTCTACCAACTGAGCTAACGGTCCAAATAAGAAATACTAGTTGATTATAGCACAAGTTTTTATAAAAATAAAGTATTTTTTCTTACTTTTTTAAATTTTTCTATTTTTTGTAGATTTTTTATTAAAGAAATTTTTAATCAACTGTATATGGTGCAATTAATTAAAGATAATTTTTTATTTTATTAATAGTAATAGTATAATAATCGCGGTGATAACTACTAAGGTGCCTATGAAATAATAACTTATATTACCAGTAGAATATGCTATGCTAGGTTTGGGTTCTGGTTCTTTGTACATCTCACTAAAGTCATCATATGGATTTTTTATTTCAATTAATTGGTTAGTTAATTCTTTGTCTATTTCGTTATTTTTATTTCCTACTATAAAGTTAACTCCTAAAGCATTTACTTTTTCTAAGTCATTATCTTCTTTTAAGTTATATTTATTAAGTAAATCAAGTAAATCTATTTTAGTGATTCTGCTTTGATATTTGCTAATAAACCAATCTATAAAGGGTACTCCATCACTTAAGAATTTAATGTTAGAATCAACAGTAATATCCATACTTCTAAGTATTTTATATGCTGAATTAACTATTTTACTTATATATTTTGCGGTTTCATTGTATATATCTATATTGTTAATGTTTTCTAATTTATGATAATCTTGGTTACTAATACTAGGTATTAATAATATGGCATTTGTATTATCAAAATCTTTGTATGGATTTTTGATGGCATTATTGATTTCGGTAATACTATTATTTAAAATATAAGCATTTTCATTTATGCTGATAGTCATAATACATTTCTTTATTTTTTTTGGTATTGATACATAGTAAGTTAAATTATTATCTACTATGAAATATACATCATAATTATTAAAACAAAACAACCTATTTCTATTCATATTCTTTTATCTCCCTATTTATTTTATATAACAAGTTTAGCACAAAAAAGATTACTTGTCCATGCTTTTTGGATAGAAAAAATTAGTTATATAATACTCTGAACTGAACCCCAAAAGTTGGACAGTTTATTAA
>HF996806.1 GCA_000432575.1 Clostridium sp. CAG:762 | reverse complement strand
AGTATCTTTAACAACAATTATCTTTTTAAAACTATCATTATATCAAGTTTTATATTTTTAATTAAGCAATAAATGTTAGTTATAAATCATAATTAATACTTATTAATAACATAATCCATATTACCAAAACCATTACCAAATAATTACAACAGCATAGCAAAAAGCACATAAAACAAAACTTATATTATGATAAACTATTTATTTAAAACCTGCATACTTCTTAAAACTATTTGATATTTATCATATCTCCTTTGAACCAAACCCTTAATTAATACAATATTCCCTTTTACCAATAACCTCTTATACATTTCATATTGATTTTTAAACACCGTTAAAGTTATCTCTCCACTTTCATCCGTAGCATAAACAAAAGCCATAACATCATTATTCTTAGTAACTATCTCATTTACCTTATCAATATATAACTTTATATTCACTAAAGAATCATAATAATTAGGAACATCATTTATTGAAATATCATTTATATCCTTATAACTAGAAACCGGATGAGTACTCATATAAAAACCTATAGCCAAATTCTCTTTATCAATTAACTCCATATTACTATACTCATCATATTCTTTAATAATAGGTTCTTCAACACTAATAATACTATTTACATCCACCAAATCAGCATAATTATAAATATTATCTAAATTCAAAATCAATGTTTTCTTATTATAAAACTCCCTAAAGCAACCAGCATATATTAAATTAGTAATAATCTTCTTATTTACTATCTTCTTCATTCTAACAACAAAATCAATAAAACTACTAAATTCTCTAATATTTCTCTCTTTTATTATTTCATTAATAGTAATCACACCAACATTCTTAACAATCGAAAGAGGTAAAATCAAGCCATCACTTGAAGCCTTATATTTTTTTTCACTCCTATTTATAAGAGGCATAATAATATTAACACCTCTATTTTTTAATTGTAATAAATAATCCTTTGTTTTTATTTCACTACCAACAACATTATTAAGTAAAGCAGACATAAAATAACTATAAAAATATGTCTTTAAAAATGCCATCTTATAAGCTACAATTGCATAAGAAACAGAATGACTCTTATTAAAACCATAATTAGCAAACTTTAAAATCAATTCATAAACCCTCTCACTTACTTCCTCAGTATAACCATTCAAAATAGATTTTTTTATAAATTTATCCTTCTCACTAAGTAAAATATCTTCATTCTTCTTAGATACAGCTTTTCTTAAAATATCAGCCTCACCCAAAGAATAATTAGCCATCTTATTAGCTATTTGCATTATCTGTTCTTGATAAATAATAATTCCATAAGTAGACTTTAATATCTCTTCCAAAGAAACATCTATATAATCAATTTTCTCTTTTCCTTCTTTTCTTCTAATATAACTATCTATATTATCCATAGGACCTGGTCTAAATAAAGCCAATGCCGCGATTAAATCATCGAAATTATCAGGTTTTAAATTTCTTAAAAAATGTCTCATACCACCACTTTCAAACTGAAATATTCCATCAGTATTAGCCGTCTTAAATATTTCCATAACTCTTTTATCATTATCAATAGGAATATTAGCAAAAGTTATATTTAATCCCTCATTATTTCTTATATTATTAATAACCTCATCAATAATAGTTAAATTTTTAATACTAAGAAAATCCATTTTAAGTAAGCCTAATTCTTCTAAATATTCCTTAGAATACCCCGTAAGATAATTACCTGTTTCATTTTTATACAAAGGAATAACATTATCAATAGAAGTATTAGCAATAACAACACCCGCTGCATGTACCGTAACATGACGTGGTAATCCTTCTAACTTCATACATATTTTATATAAATTAGCTAACTCCTTACTTTGAAGCATATTTTGAAGTTTACCATTTTCTAATGAAGTTTTTAAATCATCACCAATTAATTTAGTCATATTATCTATAATTGAAGGATGTATTTTCAAAACTCTAGCCACATCTCTAATAACTTGTTTAGAAGCAAGAGTATTAAAAGCAATGATAGAAACAACCCTCTTATTACCATATTTATGTCTAACATAATCTATTACTTCATCTCTTTTCAAAGCATCAAAGTCCACATCAATATCGGGCATAGTAACTCTTTCTGGATTCAAAAATCTCTCAAACAACAAATTATATTTAATAGGATCAATATCAGTAATACCAAGCACATAAGAAACCAAACTACCCGCAGCACTTCCACGACCTGGTCCCACTAAAATATTATTTTTCTTAGCATATTTAACATAATCCCAAACAATTAAAAAATAATTACAAAAACCCATTTTATTAATAACATCTAATTCATAGTTTAACCTATTTAAATAAACTTCTTGTACTTCACCATTTAATCTCTTATTAAGTCCTTTCTTACATATTTTAGATAAGTAATCATAATCATTAATATCATTATCATAACTAGGAAATAAATTTGGGGTAAAACCTAGTTCCACATTGCACATTAAAGCAATATCTAAAGTATTTTTAATATCTTTCTCATCACTTATCTTTATTACCTCTTCATAACTTAATAAATGCTTCCCCTTATCCTTTTTCAGTTCATACTCTCCAAGTACCTTACCATCTTTAATCATCTTAGCATAATCCAAATAGATATAATCATTTTCTTCTAAATAACTAACATCATTAATTAATACTTTCTTATCATTTATTTTCTCTTTTTCTAAGATATTACTATATCCCACATATTTAGTATCATATATATCATAAATAGATTTATCATAATACCTATAAGGCATCACTAAAACAAGATTATCTTTGTATTCCTCTAAATCCTTTATATTAATATTTCTTTCCGTGATAATTGTCGATAATTTAATTAAGTTTTTATAACCTAAATCATTTTTAGCGTAAAGTATTACCTTATAATTATCTATATCTAAAGTTATCCCAATAATAGGTTTAATATCATTTTTAATACATTCATGATAAAAAGAAGGAACTCCAAACATGTTATTGTTATCTGTAATAGCTAAATACTTATAATTTAAAGTTTTAGCTCTTTGAACTAGTTTTGTGATATCATTTAAACTTTCTAACATTGAATAACTAGTTTTTACTTCTAAAGCTACATATTCCACATTATCACCTTCCTTTTTTTATTATATAATAATTTTGAAAAAAAAGCCATGTAATAATACATAACTTTATTGTTTTGCTTTTCCTACGGTAGTTTTAATTTTTAAACTTTATATAACTAATTAAATTACAACTATAACTTAGATGTATTTTTATTAATTATACCTACACTATTTTATCATATATCAAACTAGCATTAGTAAAATATGCGATACTTTTAAAATTATCAATGTATCTAACTCGTTCATTTAAATAATTTAAATAATAGGCATGCTCCCAAAGGTTAATTATTTTCATTAGGAAATTCATTGATGTGATATACTAATTCTTCCATATCACAATTATAATTAAAATTATTCTAAACAATCTTAATAAGTTTAATTTTTATAAAAAGGTAATATTATAGTTATTAGGTTATATGAGAAACAACAGAAGTTGTAGCCCCTCAAACAAGACCAAAATCAAGATCAAAAGAAAAGAAAAACCCTTGATATACAAGGGATAATTATCATATGGTGCCGATTGACGAAATTGAATCGTCCTCTAAAGCTTACCATGCTTTTGTTTTACCACTAAACTAAATCGGCATAGAAACTAATTAAGAAATAATTAGTTTAATAATAACAAATAATGCTAATACAACACGATATATTGCAAATATACTAAAATCATGTTTTTTGACATAATTAAGTAAGAACTTAATACATATTATACCAGTTATTGCCGCAATTGCAATACCCAAAATAACTTCTTTTGTAAACATTAAATCCTTAATATTTAATACTGTCGCACCAAAGATAATAGGAGTAGATAGTAAAAAGGTAAATTTTGCCACACCTTCTCTCGATACACCAAGAAGTCTTCCTGTTAGAATAGTAATTCCACTTCTTGAAAATCCTGGTATAACAGCTAATGATTGACTTAAGCCAATTAAGAATGTTTGCTTAAAAGTCATTTTTTCATATGTTGTTTCTTTTTTATAATGCTTAGAAGCCCACATATCACCTACATATATTAAAACTCCTACAATTGCTAAACATAATGCAATAAGTAATATATTGCTTCTTAGTACATTTTCAATAACATCTTCAAATAGATATCCTATTAAAGCACCAGGAATTGTCGCACATACCAAGTACCAAAACATTTTATTTTCAAAACTATTCTCGTGTTTAAAAACCTTATTAAATGCTCCCTTAAAAAGATTTAACCAGTCTTTCCAAAAAACAACAATTACTGAAATTAAAGTTCCAAAGTGTAAAGCCACATCAAAAGCTAGCTTTGCTTTCGTGGACATACTAAGTGAAAAATTAAAAAGAAATGGTACTAGAATCAAATGAGCCGACGAAGAAACTGGTAAAAACTCACCAATTCCTTGGATAACTCCTAATATAATAGCTTCAAGTAAACTCATGTATAATACACCCTCTTTTCTATACTACTTCTTTGCTTTCTCTAATGCTTTTTCTAGGGCTCTATATAAACCATCAATACTAATTGTACAACCTGTAACAGAATCAGTAGTTTTATCTTCATTTAACTTAATAAAATCAATGCCTTGATTATTTACCACAGCTTTTTCTAATGCTTCTACTTGCTCATACCATTCTGCTCCATCTTCAATTTTTCCCATATTTGAAGATACACCTTTCATACCATAAGCATTACCTAAAGTTTTTTTGGTGGTTTGTACACCCTCACTAGTAGTATATGTACTATCTAAGTAAACATTAGAAATTTTCCCATTTTTGTCCACCTCAACCTTTGCGGTTACTTTATTATTTTGACCTCCATATTCTTCCATAACATAGTCTTCATAAACTCCTTCTTTATATTTAACGCCACATCCTGTCAACATCAAAACTACGATTATACATAATAATATTTTTTTCATTTTCATCTTACCTTTCTAAATTGATTATAAAATCATCTTCATGATTAGTAAACTTCACACGACTTAAAATCGTATGCTTCTAATATCACTATTAGAATTTTCTCCAATTAATAATATCATTATTAATTTAAAGAGACATAAATTTGGATAGTTCCTACCCCATATATAACTGATACCATATCCAATATAATAATATCATATGCCAGAATGAAAGTAAATACTTTTAAGAATTAAAAAGGAAAAATCTAGCTCAGAAGAAATTCTAAACCAGTACGCTTTTTGGTATGTCAATTATTTGACTAGATTACATATTTTTCGTATAATCTAACAATTTTTTAGTAATAATACCCACAATAATACCAGTTGGAATAGAGAATATTAATAAATAAGGTAGATAATATATGATATTATAATTAATCAACAACATCCCAATTAGTACTTGTCCAATACTATGAAAAATAGAACCTATTACACTTACTCCCACTATAGAAAACAGCTTTAACTTACTAATTAAATACATTGCTACTACACTAAAAGTTGCCCCACTTAAACTAAAGAAAAATGGTATATTAAATAAACCAGTAATTAAAATAGACACCAAAAATACTCTAACTACGGATACATACAAAGCTTCCCTAAAACCATATTTTTCTAATATGTATAAAACTACTATATTAGCAAGACCCAATTTCAACCCAGGAATAATATTACTAAAAAAAGGAATATATGACTCAATAATAGAAATTACTACTGACATTGCTATTAGCATAGATAATCTACTTACTTTTCTTAATTCCATTTTATCCTTCCCCTTTAAACTACAGCATCCAATTCGCTCTCTTCCTCTATTTTAATTATTATCTTATTAGGTAAACAAACAATAGGAACGTTATTACTAACATAACCCTGTTTTGAACATAAATGGTACTTTGAAGTTTCTTCATTAACTCTTACTTTGCCTATATCAGTTTCAATAACAACTTCTCCTAAATAACCCTTGACCCTATACTTCTCATGTTTATCTAATTTAACCTTTAAAATAACTTTATCCTCATAATACACTAAAGCATATTTACTACCTACATTTGGTTTAATAATAAAAATTAAACTAATAATCAAAACTATAAAAATTAATAAGACATCCTTTTTATTCATAACTACTAAAACCTTTTGATGTTATAATGTTATCTTCATTCACGTAAAATACTGCCTCAAGATTATCCTTATTATTTACATAATTTAAAGCTTCTTCTAAAGATAATAAAAACAAATAAGTACTATACATATCAGCATCTTTAGAATTATCACATATAACAGTTACACTTTTTACATTATTTGCGGGAAATCTTGTTTTAGGATTAATAATATGATTATATCTAATACCATTCACTTCATAATATCTTTGGTAATCTCCACTTGTAACAACACTTTTATTTTCAACATTAATTTTTTTATACATTTTATTTGTGTCATTTGGATTTTCAATACCAATAACATATTTACCATCCTTATAAGATTTTCCTACTTTAACATTGCCTCCAGCGTTAATTAAATATTTATCTATTTTCTTGCTTTCTAAATAATTGCCAACTTCTTCAGTTACATATCCCTTAGCAATCGACCCAAGATCTAATTTAACATCACTTTTCTTAAGAAATTTATTTCCTTCTAAGACAATATCATTAATATTTATATTTAAATTATTAAGCTCTTTCTCGCTAGGTACTTTTTTACCATCATTTAAATATTTTTTCCAAACACTAGTAACATTCCCCATTGCTATGTTAACCAGACCATTTGTTTTGGTATATACATCTATTCCGTATTTTATTAAAGATGTAAGGTCATCACTAATGGTAACTTCCTTACCAACTTCTAAAATATTATTTAAATAATACACATTTATAACATTATCGTGTTTTGTATAAGCATCAGCTAAAATATCATATTTATTATAAATAGACTCAACATCATTTAAAATTTTGTCTACTTTTTTATTTTTACTATATAATTTTATACTAATATAAGTATCCATTTTCATAATATTTTTACTATGTTCTACTTTCCTATTCGTAAAAGAAAAATAAAAACCAAATAATAAAATAAGAATTGTAATATAATATAAACTTTTTTTCATAATTACCTCATTTCTACTTCGTATTTAACTATACTATAATCTATTTTATTTGTCAAGGCTTATTCGAAAGTATGTTCTGTTTTATAATTTATATTATTTCATTTATCAATATAAAGAACTATAAAATATAAAACAAATTTTAATTTTAACTTCACTTTTTTGGCGTTTTCATATATAATTATAGATAAGAATAAAAGGAGAATGTATATGAGTTATAATGATTTTTTAGAAAGAATAATTATTTGTTTTGCTCTTAGTTTTTTAATAGGATTAGAAAGACAATACCGAAGAAGATATATTGGTCTTAGAACGACTATCTTAGTTTGCCTTGGATCATTTCTTTTTGTATCATTTTCTTTTCTAACTATGAATAATGATATTACAAGAATTGCGACAGGAGTTGTTACTGGCATTGGGTTCTTAGGTGCAGGAGCCATTTTAAAAGATGGTTCTAACGTTAAAGGTTTAACTACCGCGGCAACCCTATGGTGCGATGCAGCGATTGGTATCTTATGTGCAGGTGGTTTTATCTTTGAAAGTTTAACCAGTACTTTCTTTATTCTATTTACCAACATTGTTTTAAGATATATAAATAAGAGCCTACATGTTAAAAAGAATGAAAAAAATATTCCAACATTATATTTAATTAAAATTATATGTGATGAAAAAGATGAGCCTAATATTAGAAAAATTATTAAAACTAACATAGATAATAAGACCTTGCTAAATAGTATTGAAAGTGTCGATATCACTAATGAAAGGGTACAAATCGAGGTATGGATAAAAATTTTAGATGTCAAAAATAATAATTTAGATAAAATATTAAATAAAATATCTATTCACCCTAGTGTTATTTCATTTTCTTGCAAACAAGAAAGTTCAATTTTAGAAATCGATGACGAAGAACTTTGACGTAGATAAAATTAATTCCACCTACGATAATTTCTACAAGTAAAGATAATTTATTTTCACCGTAGACATAATTCCGGTAGTAGCTACCGTACTCAATTTTATTTTTATTTTTTGTTTTTTGCTTTTGCTATGCTGTTGTAGTTCTTTAGTTTTGTTTTATGCAAAATTGTCT
>HF996805.1 GCA_000432575.1 Clostridium sp. CAG:762 | reverse complement strand
AAACTGTCCAACTTTTGGGGTTCAGTTCACAATAGATACTATTTTTCCTTTTTAAGTGCTTTAGCTTCTCTAACAGTAGTCTTAATCTTAATACCGTCAACTGTAACATTTTGTAAATTTAATTTTTGTTTTCTTTTAGTAATATTTAAAGCATGGCTTCTACTATTAACTGATTTTGTTTTTTTATTAGTAATTTTTACTGCCATAATTGACCTCCTTCATACAAAACGCACTATAACTTTACCATATATTTTCCTTTTAGTCAAATATTTTTAACATATTTTAATACTTTTTTAATTCCCGTAGTGCTTATTCTTAATAAATTCCTTTAATATCTTCGTAGTCGCCCTTTTTTCAATACGTGAAACATAACTCCTTGAAATTCCCAAAGTTCTAGCAATTTCCTTTTGAGTTATCTCGTCATTACCATCCAAACCATATCTCATAATAATAATATCTTTTTCCCTTTTGGTTAAAACATTCATATATTGCTTTAACAAATTAATACTATCCTTCTTATGAATCTCTTCGATAAATTCAGGATCCTTAGTTTTAATAACATCAAGAATTGTAATCTCATTTCCTTCTTTATCAAAACCAATATTTTCATAAATACTAACATTCTTAGAATTTTTCTTATCACCACGATAATACATTAATATCTCATTCTCAATACATTTCGCACAGTAAGTCGTAATTCTCACATTCTTATTTGGCGAATAAGTATCTATCCCTTTAATTAAACCAACTGTTCCAATACCAATTAAATCATCCACATCATAACTGTTAGCCTCAAACTTTTTAACAATATGAGCAACCAACCTAAGATTATGCTCGATTAACATACCACGTGCCTCTTTATCACCTTCACTAGCCCGCTGAATGTATAAATCCTCTTCTTCTTTAGATAAGGGGTCAGGAAACACATTATTAGAATAAGCCCCAGTAAAAAAAGAAAAACACTTTGTAATTTCAAAAAGAAAATTCAAAAACATAAAACCACTCCTATAAAATAATATTAAATTAACCCAGTTATTATACTATCAACATCACATTGCTATTTAAAAAAACACAAATAACCAAAAGAGATAAACATTAATTTAAACTTCTTTACATTCATTTGATTACATAGTATAATTATGTAAAAGGAGTATATGTTTATGGAAAATTTTTATCCCGATGTATATCAAAAAAGTATTTACACAATTAATTATGAAAAACTAAAAGAAAATGGTATTAAATGTTTATTATTTGACCTAGATAACACTTGTGTCCCTTATGTTGATAAACTACCAAGCAAAAAACTAAAAAACTTATTTGAAGATTTACAAGATTTAGGCTTTAAAATTATCATTTTTTCTAATTCTAACAAAAAAAGACTAGAACCATTTAAAAAAGAATTATCCGTAGACTGTTGTCCCAATGCCAAAAAACCATGGAAGAAAAGTTTTTTAAAAATATTAAATAAATTCAACTTTGAACTATCCCAAGTAGCCATCATTGGAGATCAATTCTATACTGACATATGGGGTGGAAACCGTGTTGGTATAACTACAGTCTTAGTTAACCCAGTGTCCAACACCGACATGTTTTTCACAAGGTTTGCTCGCAAAATGGAAAACAGATTATTAAAAAAAATGGCCAAAGAAAATATTTTTAAAAAAGGTAGATATTATGACTAAAAAATGTCCAGGATGTGGAAGCACAATAGATAACAACCTAACCATATGTGAAAGATGCTTTAAAATAAAAAACTACAGTGAATACACATATGTTACTAGCAATAAAGATAACTTAAATAACATTATCTCCCAAATCAAAAAAAATGATTTAATAATATACACAGTCAGCCTCCTTAGTTTAAACAACATCGAAAATATCATTAAAAAATTTCCAACTAATAACATCATTCTAGTATTAACTAAAAAAGATATACTACCAAAAAGTGTAAAAGATAAAAAAATAATTGATTACATAAAAAATAAAAATATCAAAACAAGTCACATTGAAATAATTAGTAGCCTTAAAAACTACAATATAGATAAATTATTCAAAACAATTGAAGACTGTAAAAGTAATGGCAACATTTACTTCATTGGTAACACCAACGCAGGCAAAAGCACACTAATCAATAAATTATTAAACAATCAAGGCTCTTCAAATAATCCAATCACCTGTAGCCTATTTCCTAATACCACCCTTGATAAAATAGAAATAAAATTAGGTAACAAAACATTCTATGATACCCCAGGCCTAATTGAAGAAAACAATGTAACAAATTACCTTGATAGCCAAACAATAAAAAAAATCAACATCAAAAAAGAAATAAAACCAAAAACCAGAAAAGTTAGCCAAAATAAAAGTTTCATCATAGATAACCTACTTAGAATAGACTACCTAAGTAACATCGAAAACAGCCTAACATTTTACATGAATAACAACCTAAAACTAGAAAGTGTAAGTCTTAAAAATCCAAGACTAACAACATTACCAAGTACAACAATTAACCTAGAAGCAAAAAAAGATATAGTAATAGATGATTTTCTTTTTATAAAAATAACAAAACCATGTAAAATTAAAATATACTCTAACTTTAATAAAACAATATATGAAAGGGATAACCTAATATGAAAGATATAAAAGAATTAAAAAAAACCTATGAAATCTTACAAACAGAATTAAATAACATTAAGGAGTGTCTTTGACTATAACAACAAAAAAAGCGAATTAGATACACTTACCAAAATAACCCATGACCCCTCGTTTTGGCAAGACAAAGATAAAGCCAATGAAATAATTAATAAAATAAATAGCCTCAAATCATGTGTAGAAGAAATAGATAAATGCGAAGATGACATCAATGACAACTTATCTATTATAAATGAATTAGCAGAGGCATATGAAGAAGAATTAGTAAGCATCATCCTAGAAAATAGTCAAAACATATCAAACAAAATCGAAAACTTACATATTCAAACCTTCCTAAATGGCAAATATGATGCTAATAACTGCCTAATGGAAATACATTCAGGAGCAGGAGGTACTGAAGCTTGCGACTGGGTTAACATGTTATATCGCATGTACACAAGATACTTTAACAAAATAGGTTATACATCAACCTTATTATATGCATCCCTTGGTGAAGAAACAGGTTACAAAAGCATAACCTTACAAATAAAAGGAGACCATGCCTACGGATACTTAAAAAAAGAAAGTGGAATCCATCGACTAGTAAGAATAAGCCCATTTGATTCTAGTAAAAGAAGACATACATCCTTTGCCTCCGTCGAAGTAATACCAGAAATCGAAGATGACATTGATATAGCAATTCCAGAAACAGACCTTAAAATAGACATCTATCGTAGCAGTGGTCCAGGAGGACAAGGCGTAAATACCACAGACTCAGCTGTACGCATCACTCATATTCCAACCGGTATCGTCGTAACCTGTCAAAACGAACGAAGCCAAATACAAAACAAAGCCATGTGCTTAGAAATATTAAAAAGCAAACTATATAAAATCGAACAAGACAAAAAGAATAAAGAGATAAATAGCATGAAAAATAATGAATCAATCAACTTTGGTAGCCAAAAAAGAAGTTACATCATGTGCCCATATACCAAAGTCATAGACAATGACAGCCATTATGAAGAAAGTGATGTCATTGGCATATTAGATGGAAAACTAGATGGATTTATAAAAGCTAATTTAAAAGGTGGTGTGTAACTAGTGTTTTTCTTTAAAAAAAACAAATCCAAACAAAACATTGAAGAAATTGTCAAAAAAATAAATCATAAAGACCTCATAGAAAGATACTTCTACCTAGTAATTGGTTGCTTTATTGCCGCTTTTACCTTCAACCTTTTTTTCCTAAAATACAAAATAGTCTGTTTTGGCATAAGTGGTATCTCAGTAATCTTAAACGAATATGGAATTAACCCAAGTGCCTTCATCCTAATATCATCCATTCTTCTCTTAATATATAGTTACTTTGTATTAGGAAAAGAAAAAACCAAAAGTTCAGCCATAGGCTCAATACTTCTACCCATATTCATTTACGTTACC
This sequence comes from Clostridium sp. CAG:762, assembly GCA_000432575.1. GTDB lineage: Bacteria > Bacillota_I > Bacilli_A > RF39 > UBA660 > CAG-762. The sequence goes on along the minus strand of HF996805.1, from coordinate 26,497 downwards.
GAATTTATTACAAGAAACATTTACTTTGAAAATGTTGAAAAAATACTAATCGCCATCTTTGGAGCCGTCTTAAGTGGCATAGGATATGGCATAATCTTCAAATCTGGATTTACCACAGGAGGTACAGACATCATTGACCAAGTCATAGCCAAATACTTTAAAACCAGCATGGGAAAATCTATGATATACGTAGATGGATTAATTGTCTTAAGTGGTCTTTTCACCTTTAACTTCGAAACATTCATGTATGGCATCATCATTCTCTACGTAGTAAGCATCATGACCGACAAAGTAATTCTCGGCATAAGTAATAGTAAAGCCTTCTACATCGTTACCGAAAAAAAAGAAGAAACCCTGGAATTTCTTTTATCATTAGAAAGCATCGGTGTAACCGTTATTGAATCACATGGAGGATATACCCATAACAAAAACAATTTATTACTATGTGTAATTCCTACCAAAAAATATTTTATAGTTAAAGAAGGACTAAAAGAAATAGACAAAGACATCTTCTTTGTTGTAACAGATTCATACGAAGTAAATAGGAGAGGGTTAGATGAATTTATTTAGAAAAAAATTAGATATCAACAAACTAATCAAAGAAATAAACCACAAAGACTACACCAAAAGATTCCTAATCATGCTATGTGGATTATTAATAAGTTCCTTTGCCTTTAACCTCTTTTTCGTACCAAATAATATTGTTGTCGGGGGAATATCAGGCTTATCTTTAATAATTAAAGAATATTTTCATATAAAACCATCACTATTTATTTCTATTGCCTCAGTATTTCTAATTATCATAAGTTTTATTTTCCTTGGCAAAGAAAAAACACTAAATACCTTAGTTGTAGTAATAATTTACCCCATATTCATTGAAGCCACATCTAAAATAACCGTCCACATTAACCTTGACACTAGTAGCCTCTTACTCACCATTATCTTTGGCGGGGCATTAGATGGACTAGCCTCAGGCTTAATCTTAAAAGAAGGTTTCTCCGCTGGAGGAACTCAAATAATCACTCAAATAATGTATAAATACCTACACATGTCATTAGGAAAAAGTAGCCTCATAGTAAATTCATTGATAATAACCACAGCCATTTTCACCTTTGGCATAACGAAATCTATGTATGCCGTAATAGCCCTATATATTTCCTCAACAATCACAGATAGAGTAATATTAGGCATCTCTAACAACAAATCATTCTACATTATAACTGATAAAGAAGAAGAAGTATGTGAATTTATCATTCAAAATCTCCACCACAGTGTAACCATCATAAATGCAAAAGGTGGATATTCAAATAAAAACAAAAAACTACTACTATGTGTAATACCAACAAAAGAATATTTTCTAGTCAAAGAAGTAGTTTTAGAAATTGATAAAAACGCCTTCTTCCTAATCACCGACTCATATGAAGCAGTAGGCGGAGCATAAAAAATATTATTTCATCCGCTCTTGCTACGCTGTTATCACAAGCAAAAAAATATTAAAAAAATAATCATTTCAAAAAAATAAAAGGAGTAAAAAGAAAATGAAAAGAACAAAAAAATTATTCCTAATCTTATCAGGGATACTATTTCTCAGTGGTTGTGAAATGAAACAAGAAACCACACTAACTATCAACCAAGACAAATCAGTAAACATTGACGCCAACATCGCCCTTGACTATGAACTAATAGACACCATGATTTCTCTAGGAGAAAGCTTTGACAAAGAAAATGACAACAAAACATACACCAAGGAAGAGAGAATAGAAAAATTCAAAGAAAGTGCCCAAATAGATAGTAAAGAAGACATCCAAATATACGATGATGGCAAGTACATAGGTTATAAACTAAGTGCCAGAGTAGATAACATTGATACCCTTGTTGATAGCCAAACAAATGCTACGACCAAAAACATAGCAGAAATAAAAAACCAAAAAATATTCACCAAAGATGGCAATACCTATAAAGGCAACATCACAATAGAAAAAGACGAAGAAGAAAATCAGTACAGTGAAGCAATGCAACAAGGATTAAAAACTAACATCACCTTCACCATCAAATTACCACAAAAAGCAATTTCCTCAAATGCAACCAACACATCACAAGATGGAAAAACATTAACATGGGATCTAACAAAAGATATAAAAAACATTGAGTTTGAGTTTTCTTTCAAACAAGACTTAGACAAAAAATTAATCTGGGCATCCATAACATCATTAATCATAGCCATTATAATCTTTACAATTATCATGCTAGTTATAAACAAAAAGAAAAACAACAAAAAAGAAATATCTGCCGAAACCCCAATTCAAGTACAAGAACCTAACAACATAGTACCAATTAACTCCGAACCATCTATAGAAAATCCAAATCTTTCAAATAATCAAGAACAAAACATAAACAATAACCAAATGTAAAAAAGGATAGGTTATCGAGTAAAATTACCTATTCTTTTCCTTATACCTTGTAAATAATTTTAAAATCTAGTATAATCATAATAGGTGATAACATGAATAGCAAATATGAAACTAAACATAATGAAAAAACAAAAATTTCAAAAAATAGTAATCTTCAAAAGGATAATAACGAAAAAATAACCACCCAGACAAAAGAAAAAAATAAAAAAACTATCACCATTACTAAGAAAAAAAGAAGATTAAAAAAGTGGGTGTGGCAATTATTTATTGCAATCTTTTTAATTATCATAACTATAAGTCTTACCAATATAACCATATGGCACAAAGAAAATGAAATAACTGACAAAGTAGTAGATGAAATAAGGAATGAAACAACCGTTACAGAACAAACTGATGATGAAAAAACAGAATTAATTAATCAAGATAAAGTAACAAATAAAGATAACGATTATTGGTATTACATTAAGATTCCTTTAATAGATGTAGACATTCAAAAACTAAAAGAAAAAAATAATGATACCATTGGTTGGATAAACGTAAATAACACTAATATTAATTATCCATTTGTTCAAACGAATAATAATGACTATTATCTAACTCATTCATTCAATAAAACAGTAAATAAAGCTGGCTGGATATTTTTAGATTACCGTAATCAAAGTGATTTTTCTAACAAAAATAACATCATATATGGACACAGTAGATTAAATAAAACAATGTTTGGCTCATTACATAATGCCTTAAGTTCAAAATGGTATAATAACAAAGATAATCATATTATTAGATTATCTACCGAAAAGGAAAACACAATGTGGCAAATATTTTCTGTGTATAAAATAAAAGCCGAAAGTTATTACATTACCACTAATTTTGCCAGCGACAATGAGTATCAAGATTTTCTAAACACCATTACAAGTAGAAGTAAACATAAATTCAAAGTAGAAGTATCCACAGAAGACAAAATTCTAACATTAAGTACATGCTATACTGATGATGAAAGAACCGTAGTTCACGCCAAACTAATTAAAAGAAGCCCTAGATAATATTATCTAGTACTTCTCTTTAATATGGACGATAATAAGGATTATTAGGATAGTAATAATTTGGACCATAATAATAAGGTCTAGGATAGAAAAATGGAGCTACTAAACCACCAGTAATACCACCCAAAACAAATGGTCCCAAGAAACCTCCACCAACAAAACGATTACCACCATTCATTGGCATTCCTCTATTATAACCAAAAGATCTATACATATAAAACTCCCTTCTAACATATTATATATATAAAATAGTTTTTTGTGCATAATGAATATATACAGAAAAAATAGCTATGGATTATTTACCTCCATAGCCTTTTTTCTTATAATCATCATATAATTCCTTAAATCTAGCATAATGAACAATTTCCCTTTGCCTTAAGAAAAGTAAAGGTCCAACAATATCAGGGTCATCAGTTAAATTAATTAAATTCTCATAAATTGCTCTAGCTTTTTCTTCAGCCGCCATATCCTCAGCCAAATCAGCAACAGGATCACCTGTCGTCGCAAAATATGTTACTGTAAAAGGTACTCCATTTGAATCAGTAGGATAAACTGCTTTCCTATGCTCTGTGTAGTTAGTGTCAAGACCAGCCGCCTTTAATTCTTCCAAAGTAGCATCTTTGGTAAGTTGATAAATCATAGCACATATCATTTCAACATGCCCAAGTTCCTCGGTTCCAATATCAGTAAGCAAAGCCTTTCCTCTTTCATCGGGCATCGTATATCTTTGATTTAAATATCTTAAAGCAGCTCCTAACTCTCCATTTGCACCGCCGTATTGAGTTACCAAAAATTTAGCCATTCGTAAATCTTTTTTCTTAATATTAACTGGATATTCCAAAGACTTAACATATCTCCACATTAGTTTTGCACCTCCCAAGGCCAAGGATTTTTATCCCAAACCCAATTATTTGTATTAACTGGATTATCAGTAATCTCTAAAGGTCCATAACTGTTTTCAAAATCCTTTACCGCATTTAAATACAGGTTGCGGTAATTATTAAAAATATTAATAACATTAGCATCATTTGGATAATTATCTAAATATAAATTTAAATCAGTTATAGCAAAATTATATTGCATTACTTTTTCAAGAAGTGCTTGCCTATTATTATTAGACACTATTTCAACAGGAATATAGTTTTTATATTGGTCATATAAATCATCAAACATATTCCCCCTCATAAAACCTTTTTCTGAGTCTAACTTTATAGGTTCATTAGTAGGATAGGCGTTAGGATATAAAAAATTATTGTTGTTAAAATCATTAAAATTATTATAATTATTCATATTTTGATAATAATCAAGCATATAATTATAGTCGTTCATCACATTCTCCTTTCAGTCTATATTATGTATTTAGGATATAAGTGTATGGGATAATGCCCAAAATTGATAAAAAAGACTTGTATTTTTGTATTTTTTATGGTAAACTCTATAAGTAAGTTGTTTATGGCGGAATTGGTGAAGTGGTTAACACGGTGGATTGTGGTTCCATTATGCGTGGGTTCGATTCCCACATTCCGCCCCATAATGATTTATATAAGTCTTGCTTTTTCAAGACTTTTTTCAATAATTACATTAAAAGAATAGGTAAATCTTACTGAAAATACCTATTCTTTTCTTACTTATTAATTTCTTCCTTAATCTTTTTATAAAATTTCATTCTTAAAAACTTAATAGTTAAATCAATTGCCTCATCTCCACGACTTCCGTTAAAAACATCATGTGTTACATCATCCATATTTACTAAAATATTTACATCAGATTTTAAATTTTTATGTACATAATCAACACTAGTCTTAGGAACAATTTGGTCATCATTACCATGAATAATCAAAGTAGGACAATTTATTCTTTTAACATCATTAGTATGTTCCTTAACCAAATTAATAAATTCCATCGTAACAGGCAAAGGCATCTTAATAATTCGTGAAATTACATCCTTTTGATTATATTGCTTCAATATCTTAGGCATTTCCTTAATACTCCCCAATACCTGTAACTTATCATCCTTAAAAATTAAATACCTAAATGCAGGGGCAACTAAGACAAGTCTTTTCACCTCTTTATACTTTGATGCCACATGACTAGCTAACACTCCACCCATACTGTGGCCAATAACATATATCTTATTATAACCACGTGCAATTAATTTTTCTACCTGGTTTTCCACAGCCTTAACCCAGTCATCTCTTTTAACATTAGTCATAATTGACTTATCATGTCCAGGTAAAGTAATCATATAAACATCAAAATCCAAATACATTTGCAACTCATTTGCCAAATTTTGATGATCCCATACCCCTCCAGCAAATCCATGAATAATAAATATAGCTTTTCTAAATAACATAAAAATCACTTCCTAATCATATTTTATCAAAACTAATCACTTAAGTAAATAATGATTTAATAAATTATATTAAAATCTCTGTATAATTATACTGCTTTACACTTACTAACGCCTATGATTAAAAGCAAATAGAACAAAATATGTCAAACAAACTACATTTATTTTTTAATACCCTAATTCTTATGATAAAATAAAATATGAAAGAAGTTGATAGTATGGAATTAAAAAATTTAAATGATAAACAAATTGAAGCTGTAAAACATATAGATGGCCCCTGTCTTGTTCTTGCCGGAGCTGGAAGTGGCAAAACTTCTGTCTTAACCAACCGTGTAGCATATTTAATTGAAAATAACATCTCTCCATCCAATATATTAGCCATTACATTTACCAATAAGGCGGCTAAAGAAATGAAAGAACGTGTTTATAAACTTGTCGGCAAGCTAGCAAATGACATCCAAATATCAACATTTCATTCATTTGGCCTAAAACTCCTAAAAGAAAATTACCAAGTCTTAGGTTATCAAAAAAATTTCACCATCCTTGACAGTGATGATACTCTAACCGTTATCAAAAAACTAATTAAAGAAAATAACTTAGACCCTAAATACTATAATGCTAAAAACATCAAAAATAGCATCAGTGGAGCCAAAAATGAACTATTAGATCCAGATGCCTATTCTAAATACGAATATGATAAAACCATAGTAAACATCTATTCACAATATCAAAGAAAATTAAAAAACAGTAATTCCGTAGATTTTGATGACTTACTCCTTTTACCAATCACCTTATTTAAAGAAAATCCCGCTATCCTAAGATATTATCAAGAAAAATATAAATATATTCTAATAGATGAATATCAAGATACTAACGAAGCCCAATATATTTTTACAAAACTACTATCGAATTTATATAAAAATATTTTTGTTGTAGGCGATGAATCACAAGCAATATATGGTTTTAGAAATGCCAATTACAAAAATATCTTAAACTTTGAAAAGGACTATAAAAATACAAAAACTATTCTTTTAGAACAAAACTATCGTTCCACCCAAACGATTCTAAACGCAGCCAACTCAGTCATAAAAAACAATAAAGAAAGAAAAGATAAAAATCTTTGGAGTAAAAACGAAGAAGGAGATAAAATAAAATACATAAGAACAGACGACGAAAAAGAAGAAGCATCTTATATCTCTACAAAAATAAAAGAATTAATTAAAAATGGTAGCAGCTATGAAGATATAGCCGTATTATATAGAACCAACGCCCAAAGCCGTGTCATAGAAGAAGAAATGCTAAAAAATTCTATTCCATACCGCATTATAGGCAGTTTCTATTTCTATAACCGCAAAGAAATAAAAGATTTAATTTGCTACTTAAGACTAATCCATAATCCCAAAGACGATGTCAGTTTACTTAGAATAATCAACGAACCAAAACGAGGCATTGGTCTAAAAACCCTAGAAACCCTATCACAAAAAGCCTCAAGTGAAAGTATTAGCATTTATGAAGCCATATCCACAGGAAAAGAACTTCTTTTCAAAGGTCTAATCGAAGAAATGCGCATCTTAAGTGAAAACATGAGTCTTACCGAAACAGTCGACATGGTATTAGATAAAACAGGTATCAAATCTGAATATCAAAAAGAAAAAACTATTGAAAGTGATATAAGACTAGAAAACCTAGAAGAATTTAAATCAATAACCAAAAACTACGAAGAAGAATATGGTGTTGTATCACTAGAAGAATTTCTAAACGAATTAACCCTTGTCAGTGATAAGGAAGAATATGCTGATTCTACCAATAAAGTAAGCCTCATGACCGTACATGCCGTCAAAGGATTAGAGTTTGATAATGTCTTTGTCATAGGCTTAGAAGAAGGTATATTTCCACATTTTAACTCCATCAATGAAGGCAACATTGAAGAAGAAAGAAGACTATGCTACGTTGCAATTACCAGAGCAAAAAAACACTTATACCTATTGAATGCCAAAAAAAGAATGCTCTTTGGTAACGCTCAAATAAATAGTCCAAGTCGTTTCATTGAAGAAATAGATTCAAAATATTTAGAAAAAGAACAAAATAAAAATGAATCAAAACTATCCCACATCATCAAAAAAGTAAAAAACACCATAACTAATACTGATGTTAACTACGAAGTAGGCGACTTAGTCAAACATGCAGTATTTGGTGAAGGAGTAGTTGTATCTATTGATAAATCCATTGTTACTATAGCATTTGCTCATCCACATGGTATCAAAAAACTAATGAAAAATCATCCAAGCATCACAAAAATTTAAACTTTCCCAAACTTTAGCATATAATAAATTAGGTGAGTTTATGGATTATAAAATTTTAGTTAACAAAGACAATAAACTAGAAGACAATTATGCCCCCCTAAACTTAGTTAAAACAGACAGTAAATATAAAGATAATATTTATTTGGAAGAAAAAACCTATGAACAATTTAAAAAATTGCAAACAGATGCTTTAAAATATAATTATCATTTTGATATTTCTTCAGGTTATCGTGATTATAATTACCAAGAAAAAATATTCAATGAATTAGTCAACGAAAAAGGCTATAACTACGCCTATAAGTACATAGCCAAACCAGGATATACAGAACATCAAACAGGTCTTGCTTTAGATATCGTAGTCTACAGAGATGACAAAAGTTACATCGAGCATGACATTGAAAACCTAATTGAGACCAAGTGGCTTCATCAAAATGCCTACAAATACGGATTTATCGTAAGATATCCACTTGATAAAGAAGAAATCACTAACTATGCATATGAACCATGGCATTTAAGATATGTAGGCGATTTAGCACCATACCTATACAACACAAATCAAACCTTAGAAGAATATCTAAAAAAATAAAACTGACTTATTTCCATCTTAAGTCAGTTTTTCTCTTACTCTAAATTCTTAGCATTATTAGCCAATATCTTAAAGTAATCGTATTTTAAAACTAAATCATTTTTCTTAATAATATAGTCAATATAACTATTTTTTCTTTCTAAATCTTCACTACTAATATGTTGATTATTAGTAACCATACCACCATCTACATAAACATTACCATCATACCAAGAAGCATCACTAAATAAAACTATACCCTTATAATTATTACTCAATGCATCAGTACCAATATAATAATTACTATTATAATCAATACCAAATAAATTAAGGACAGTAGGCAATATATTTAATTGAGAAGTAACTTCCTTAATTTCCTTTTTCTTTGTATTACTACTCCAAATAAAGAATGGTGTATGATTAATTAAATTATTATCAGTTTCCTTATACCTATCTAAGATAGTCATATCATTTAAAGTATATAAGTAGTGGTCAGTAAATACAACCAAAACCGTATTATCATATAAGTTATTATCTCTAAGTGCTTGAATTAATAAACCAACCATTTTATCAGTCTCGTTAGCCTGTAACCTAGCACAATCCTCCTCAGTTAATTCCGTTTGAGGAGTTAAAACTTCCAATTCCTCACTATCTAAAGAAGCCTCTTTTTCTCTATCTAAAATCAACTTACAAACACCTTTTGATTGATTAAAAGGCATATGTGCTGAATAAGTAATAATATAATCAACAAACCTCTTATCACTATGAAACATCAAATCATAAAAAGTCTCATTATTAACAAGTTCAGTATCTAACATATAACTATTATCACGATAATTAACCATATCCTTTAAACCATAATAGTTATCAAAACCCCAGTTACTATAATTAATGCCCCTAGAATAAAATTCCTTAGAATTCATATGGAAAGCATTAACCAAATAACCTGCATCCTTAAACATATTAGCCATCGAATAATTAAATAAATTTTTATTAAAAGTATAAGCATTTTGATTATAAGATAAAGGTGTAATATATCCCGTATTTACAGCAAACTCGGAATTAAAAGTCGATCCTCCACCATTATAATAAGAAAAATGATTAGTAAAATTAAACGAATTATTCATTAAAGCATACAAGTTTGGTGTATCCTTTTCAGTAAGCAACCAACTATCAAGCCCCTCCAATTGCACAAATATTACATTCTTATCCTTAAAAATCCCAGTATATTCATTAGAACTACTCGTATTCTCCTTACTAAAAACCTCTTCCAAGAAATTAAGTTCTATTTGATTATTAGTCTTCTTCGGCTTAAAAAATGTTACATAAATATTTCTACTTGTATATTCATACAAACCCGTAATAGCCATACTCTTATTATTATCATTAAAATTAATATAAACATTTCTCTTATTTTTCCATGTATTCCAAGTAAGTTCATTATTAGCTTTTCCATATAACATAGGAATAAAACTATGAAAAACCAAGAAAAGAACAAAAACCACCATTAAATTCTTATAATCATTTTCCTTTTTATTGGGAATCATCTTAAGCACCCAAATACCAAACACCATCACTACTAAACATACCAAATAAATCCATATTTTAGCCTTTAAAAACGTATCAAATATATAAGAAGTACTCTCACTAGCCATCTCCATCAAACTAAAATCAAAGAAATTATCCGTCATCGAATAATAGACATTATTAAGTAAAAAGATAAACACCGCACAAACCAAAATCAAAACATATATTTTGCATCCAATCTTCCTCTTAAAACTAAGCACTATTCCTAAAATCAAAAAACACCAAAGAATAGTAAATAAATTAGGTATAATATACCAAAAAGAAACAAAAGAAGTAGGGAAGAATATTCTAGTAGTTAAATCCAGTACTAAAAAAGGCAGAGCCAGTAAAATAATCTCCTTATACTTACATATATAATCAAAAATTTTCCTAAAAAACCCCTTAATTTTATTCATATTCATTATATAATCACCACACCACAATTATAGCATTAAATAAAAAATAAGTAAACCCATCCCATCAAATTTAAGAAATCCTTAAAAATGTTAAGAAATAATTAAGTTGAAAAATCACAAGAATATGCTATAATTGTAAATGAAAAGAGGGTAGTATCTATGAAAAACTATATCAAAGAATTAAAAATGAATAAAGAAAACAGCATATTACTATTTTGGTTTACCATGTCTTCCTTACTAAATGCTACGCTTTTAAGAGCTCTTACTGTTGGTAATATATTTAGCCTAAAACCATTTCTTACTGATTTAGCTATCCTTTTAGTGGCATCCTCATTTTCATATCTAATATCTCCTAAAAAAAGAATAAGATATTTATTAACATTATCAATTATTACCACAGCCATCTGTATCATTAATTCTATTTATTACACTTATTATAAATCATTTGCCTCACTTAGCCTACTAGCTACCTCGACACAAGTCGTCGATGTTGGAGATGCTATCTTCAAAAATGTTTTAAAAATAAAAGACCTAATATATATATGGCAACCAATTTTCATATATTACATTCATAAAAAAATGACAAAACAAAATTATTATGAAAAAAAAGGAATTATCAAAAGCAAAACAATGTGTAAAAAAGTATGTCTAACTGGTTTAATCCTATTACTCAGCTGTGCTCTTTTTGTAACATCATCTGAGTGGAGTAGGTTTGCCAAACTATGGAATCGCGAATATGTTGTCATGAAGTTTGGTATATATACATATCAAATCAACGATTTTTTTCAAAGTATAACTCCTAAAATTAACACCTTATTCGGCTACGACAATGCCTTAAAAAAAGTAACCGATTATTACCAAAAAAACAAAGGGGAAAATACTACTAATGAATATACTAATATCTTCAAAGGAAAAAACATTATAGCCATTCATGCCGAAAGTATGCAAACCAATGCCATGGAACTAACATTCAATGACGAAGAAGTAACACCCAATTTAAACAAACTAGCCAAAGAAGGAATATTTTTTTCTAACTTTTATGCTGAAGTAGGAGTAGGAACCAGCAGTGATACTGAATTTACCCTAAATACTTCCCTCATGCCTTCTAATAGTGGAACCGTTTTTGTTAGTTACTATGACCGCACTTATGAAACGATGCCCAAATTACTAAAACAAAAAGGTTATTATGCCTTCAGTATGCATGGCAATGTAGGTGATTTTTGGAATAGATTAGAAATGCATAAAAGCCTCGGGTACGATAAATTTTACCATAAAGATTATTATAAAATAGATGAAACAATAGGCTTTTCTGGAACTGGATTAAGTGATAAATCATTCTTTAAACAATCAGTTCCCATCATTAAAAAAGTAAGTGAACAAGAAAACAAACCATTCTATGCAACCCTAATAACTCTATCAAATCATACACCATGGGATGACCTCCACCTCATGGATAAATTTCCAACTGATTATAAAATCAAAACCAAATCAGGAATCGTGAGTAGGACATACCTAGAAGGTACTACAATGGGCAATTATTTTAGAAGCGTTCACTACGCTGACCAAGCAATAGGACAGTTTATTGAAGAATTAGATAAATCAGGTTTATTAGAAAATACCGTTATTATTATTTATGGGGATCACGATGCTAGATTACCAAGCGAGTACTACAATATCTTATATAATTATGACCCTATAAATGACAAACTATTAACAGAAAAAGATGCCAAATACAAAAAAATAGATGAATTACAAATGACCATAGATAAAAGAGTTCCACTCATAATATGGACTAAAGACCAACAATTTAATTTAAAAGTAGAAAAACCTATGGGCATGATAGATGTTTTACCAACATTAGGTAATATGTTTGATTTTCAAAACAAATATGCTCTAGGACATGATATATTCAGCACTCAAGACAACATTGTAGTATTTACAAATGGCAACTTCATTAGCCAAAAATACTATTACAATAGCCAAAAAGAAATAACTTATTCCATTAAGGGTGATCCTATTGACAACAATTATATCTCCAAAAAAAGCGAATATGCCCAAAAAATAATCGAAGTATCAAACAACATCATTAACTACGATTTAATCAAAACAATGAAAGAAAAAGAAAAGATGAAAGGGAAAAAGAAATGAAAAAAGACAAACTAAAAAAAATCATGTTATTAACACTAGTTATATTACTAATTATTTTAGCTCTAGTAGTATACTTTAAATTCTTCAAAAAAGAAAAAAAAGAAATTAAAGAAAATAAAGTAGTGGACACAATTAAAAATTATGACTATCACTTAAAAGAAGAAGATAGCAAACTAACCAGCACCCTATTTAATGAATTAGACAAAGTATTATCAAAAGAAGAAATTGACGAAGAAAAATATGCAAAATTAATAAGCCAGCTATTTGTAATTGACTTCTATACTTTAAATAATAAATTATCCAATACTGATATTGGAGGAATACAATATATTCACCCTGATATCAAAGATAATTTTACCTTAAAAGCAGAGAACACAGTATATAAATATGTGAAAAGCAATATCTATGGTAATAGAACACAAGAATTACCAATTGTAACCAATACTACTGTAGAAGATATAAAAGCAATAAATTACACAAGTAAAAGCCATAAAGACAATAATTCTTATCAAATAAAAATGAATGTCGAATATCAAAAAGATTTAAAATATCCCACTGAAATAGAACTAAAACTAATTCATAAAGATAAAAAATTATATATAATCGAGGTAAAATAATATAAAAACCTCTTTTTTTTACAAAAAAAAGCAAAAAAATGTAACATTCTAGTGTACATTTTTAGAAAACAGTGTTATAATAACTTGCGAAAAAAGAAAGGAGAAATTTTATGTTACCATTTGTTATATGTGATGATGACAAAGAATTCGTTGAAAAAGTAAAATTTGAAATTGGAAAAGTAATGATGCAAATTGATGAAGAGTACAAAACATACCTATTCACTGAGGCAAACGAAAATCTAGTTAAAATAATTAAAAGTGATACACCAAAAATCTACATATTAGATGTTCAAATGCCTAAGATAAATGGTATTGAATTAGCCTCAAGAATTAGACAACAAGATTACAAAAGCATCATCATTATGCTGACATCATATAATGATTACAAAAATGACATCTTTGCTAAAAAAGTCATGGCTCTAGATTATATCGATAAGGAAGGCTTTGAGGAACCTTTAAAAGATACAATAAAAAGAGCAGTTGAAATAATGCACGGCAAAAAACACATTAATATTTCATACGACGGTTTACTTTACAACATTCCATATGAAGATATTCTTTACATCAAAGCAGGATTAAATAAAATGAGTATCCTTGTTTGTACTAAGGGTAGGGTGTATAAAGTAAATAAACCACTATATGAAATTTACGAAGAAACAAAGCCTAATTTCCATCGTTCGCATAGATCGTACATAGTAAATGTAGACAAAATAAAAACAGTCGATACTCCTGGACGTTCTATAACATTTAAAAATGGAGTAACAGAACGCTTAATATCAAATAGGCTAGCAAAGGAGTTCACAAGTTATGTTAGAAATTATAAATGATTTCATAGGTGGATTATTGTTATCAATAACTGCTTTAATATTTGCAATGATTTCACTAAACAAAAAAATAACGAAATCTAAATTAGTTATCTGCCTAGTGATACTATTTGTTTCCACAACGTATCCATTAGTATATAATAATATAGATGGTACAATATCAAGTTTTATACATTCCACAATAATAGCAATTATGTTTGTTTACTTGTTTAATGTAAGTCTATATAAGGGTATTTTCATGTCATTTGTTCATGCATTATTATTGCTTGCTGCAGATATTTTAATCATGGTAATTGCATTATTAATATTAAAAGTAGATAAAACATATTTCTACGAAGTTTTTGCAGGTACTATACTCGCAAATTTTATAGTAGTTATTTTGTTTTTAATAATCTGTCTCATTCTAAGAAAACCATTGCAAAAACTATTTGCTTACGAAATATCTTCTAACATTAAAATAGCAATATTCTCAACATTGTCAATAATATGCGTTTGGATATTCTTCTATATAGGATTTTCTAATTTAGAAAATAACAATGCATTACTAATAAGTGTCTTTGGAATGGTAGTCTTTTTAGCAATTCTATTTAGTTTAGTAAAGCAAAAAATAGATAATAATAAAATTACCGAAAAATATGATTCTTTAATTGAATTTATGAATAGTTATGAAGAAAAAATTGATGAATTAAGAATTCAAAGCCATGAAAATAAAAATCAATTATTAAACATTAAAAGTAAAATAATTGATAAAGATAAAAATAAAAACATTATTGAATATATTGATAGTATTTTGAATGAGAAAGTACAATTAGATAAAGGAAAATACTCTAAATTAAAATACTTACCTTCTAATGGATTCAAAGGTATGTTTTACTATAAAATATCTAAAGCAGAAGAATTAGGTATTAAAATAAGTATCAATATTTCAGCTGGAATAAAAAAGTCAGTACTACATAACATGAATGCTGAAGATTATAAACAATTATGTCGTATTATTGGAGTTTACTTAGATAATGCTATTGAAGCAAGTGCTATTTCCAATGAAAAATTACTTGGTATTGAAATCTATCTAAATAATAATGATGTTGATATTATTATTTCAAATAGTTATCTTGGAGAAGTAGATATTAAGAATGTTAATGAAAAAGGATATTCAACTAAAGGTAAAAGCCATGGTTATGGATTATCTTTAGTAAAGACTATTCTTGAAAACAGTGATATTTTTTCTAGTGAAACTACTACATGCAATGGAATATACACTCAAAAATTAAATATTAAAGGAAAATAAAAGAAAAAGTTTAGCCAGGCTTTTTCCTTTTTTTTATAATTATTATAATTTTAACAATTTCTATATTTATTATTTTTCTAATAAAGATTTAGGCATTTCTGGTTCATCCACAATATAATGAAAACATCCATGTGTACCCATATTTGCCGCAGTTGCACCAATAGCTGATAGAATCATAGCTAAGAATTTCATTTAATTACCTCCTTTACTTCTTTTTTTGTTTAAATATATTTTATCTAAACCGTATTTAATTTGTATTTCTTATAATTATCAAAAGGAAGATTAAATATTTTATAAATAAGAGGATGTATCATAATAACAGATTCTAACATTCCTATCAACAAGTAATTAGAAATAATATTATTATTTAAAATTGTTATTAATATCACATAAGCAATTCCTAAAATAGTACTAATTACTTTATATTTTTTTCTTTTTCTTTCGTTTATCAAAGGCCTTTTATATGTATCAGCTGGGGCATATTTATAAATACAAATAAGTAACATAATCGAAATAATTGTTTTTACATAAATATTCAAACTCATATACTTAACAATATATACACCACCTATAAAAAGCATTAAAGATGTAATCAAGCAGTATATACTTTTAGTGGCATGTATTCCAAAAGCAAATGTCCTAATAATATTATAAGTTAATAGTAATAACAAAGTTTCCTTAATAATACCCAAGAAATAAGCTAAAACAAATATCACAAATATCTTTGTATAAGTCAAATATATGCTTTCTAAACCATATCTTATTTCTTCTAACTTTTCCTCATGATAAGTAGGATTATTTTTTTTAACTAAATTCATACATTTGCCTAGAATAATTTCTTTCACCAACACACCTTCTTACTACATTTCTCATTCTACCTCTTTCAACTAATTTTTTTGATAGCCATAAAAAAAGCGATATATAAAGTATTCTTTAGTAACAATAGTGGCTAATAAAAAAAATAATACTACGTTTAAAGTATACTTTGTCAATTTCATGGTACATTTCATATTTTACCTGTAAAATAGTTAATAATAATAGTCTCTTTAATTAATATTGTAAAAAAACTTACATTTTGTCATATTTTACTTGTCAAGAAGAAAAAAAGTGTGTACACTAATAGTGTTGAGGTGATAATGTTGAGTTTTGATTATAAAGATGCCATATTAATTGTTACAGTAACATTCTTGTTTTCAGTCCTAATCATGCCTGTCATGAAAATAATAGCAAAATATATTAATGCTATGGATGTTCCTAGAGATAACCGTCGATTACACACTGACACTGTCCCTAAATTAGGTGGTTTAGGAATATTTCTAAGTTTTTTACTAGGCTACGTCCTCTTTGGAAAACAGTCAGTACAAATGAATTCTATTTTAATAGGTAGTTTCATTATCATTCTAACTGGATTAATTGACGATATTAACCCTCTTAGCGTAAAATATAAACTAATTGGACAGTTTATTTCTGCATTACTAATCCCATTGTATGGGAACATCGTATTGACAGAAATTGGTGCATTTGGCATTAGTATAGAGTTTGGAATGCTATCCATTCCATTAACCATCCTATTTATCATGGCTATCATCAATTGCATAAATCTAATAGATGGCCTTGATGGCTTAGCTGGAGGCATATCTTCCATATACTTTCTAACCATTGGTATCATTGCTTTAACCTTACAAAATGCTAATGGTCTAGACGTCCTATTAACATTCATCATGCTAGGAAGCACACTTGGTTTCCTTGTTCACAACTTTCCACCCGCAAAAATCTTTGCGGGAGATACAGGAAGCATGTTTTTAGGCTATATCATTTCAATAATAGCCTTATTAGGATTTAAAAATGTTACATTATCCTCATTTATTATCCCAATACTTTTATTATTTATTCCCATCTTTGATACAACATGTGCTATCATAAGAAGACTATTAAAAGGGGAATCAATAGGTAAACCAGACAAAAAGCATTTGCATCACCAATTAATGAACATGACATCATCCACCACCAAAACACTTCTTATCATCTATTTTGTTGACATCTTATTCGCAGCCTCCTCTTTAGTATATGTCTTCAAAGGACAAGTACTAGGAATTATCCTATATAGCACACTTCTTATACTAACTATTTGGTTTTTAATTACAAGCAGTATCATCAAAGATAAAAAAAAGAAATAAATTAATCTTTATTTCTTAAAAAATTAGCCAATTCTTGTGGTTTAACATCCTTATAAATAATATCATATATCAAATCAATAATAGGCATATCTACATGCTTATTTTTTATTAACTTATAAATTGATTTTAAAGTATAAATCCCTTCAATAGTGGTGTTTTCCATATAATCATTAATTTCCTTTTTACTTTTTCCTTCACCAATCATCTTCCCCAAACTAAAATTTCTACTCTTATAACAAGTACAAGTCAAAAGCAAATCACCAAAACCAGCAAAAGATAGAATTGTCTTCTTATTACCACCCAAAGCCTTAATCAAACTCTTAATATCATGAAGCGACTCGGTAATAAACATACACTGTGTTGATTCAGGATATCCCATTCCATTAAGCATACCAGAAGCAATAGCAATAACATTTTTTATAGAACCACATATCTCAATACCCAAAATATCCTTAGTACTCCTTAACTTCATATATTTATTTTGTAAAGCATTCTTTACAACCATCTCAGTTTCCCTGTTTCTCGTAGCCAAAGATAAACCAATAGGTACCTTCTTAACAATATCAACTGCAAAAGACCCACCAGATATCACCGCTAATTTATTAGTCTTCACATGCTTATTAAAAACATCCGTAACAAATAAACAAGTATCCTGTTCAATCCCCTTTGAGGCAATACAAAAATGCTGTTCCTTCCTATAATATTTCTTAAGTTCCATACTAACATCATCAACAAATCCTGCTGGAACTGCTACGATAATCAAATCAGCTTCACTTATAGCATCTTTCATATTCGTCGTAAACTTAATATTATCAGGTATTTTTACACCAGGAAGAACCCTCTTATTCTCACGATAGCATTCTAACATTTCCTTTTCATCCTCAAATTTTGTCCACATCATAATATCACATTTATTTTCATGAACCATAAGAGCCAAAGCCAAACCATAGGCTCCAGTACCTAAAATTGCAACCTTCATAAATCTTCTCTTCTTTCTAAAAATGTATTAATTTCTAAATTATCAAAATAATTACATGGGATCTCATAAACAATAGAACTCTCTCTATAAATAACCACCTTATTGGGTTTTACATTTCTTCTAAAATAAAGAATTTTATTCTCCTTATTTGTCATAATAATATCAATATTTTGCTTACAAAAAAAAGTATGTATTGAATTGCATCTTGGAAAACACAAAGCATAATCTAATTTTTTTTTCTTAAACATAATTCCCATAAACCTCTTAAAAAAACTATTGTAAATAACTAAATCAATCTCCTGATTATTATATCTTAATTTCATATTTCACCCATCATAATTATACTATTAAATATAATATTAAGCAATAACAAAAATAATTGGCAATTATTTAAAAAATGTGGTAAAATTAAATTGTGAAAGATAGGATGATACTATGAAAAAAGTAATAATAATTGATGAAAACGAAAAAAAGAATCGCAAACGCTTTATCGAAAACCGCTTCTTCGAGTGGCTTCTCTACATGATAGGCTATGCCATTATCTTAATATTAATGTCCATCATGTTCAAATCATTAACAATATCAAGTGAATACTATGGCTTATATGCCTTAATCGCATCTATAATTATATATGTATTAAATCAAACTATAAAACCAATACTATTTTATCTAACTCTTCCCTTAACAGCCATATCTCTAGGATTATTTTATCCTCTTATCAACGTAGCTAACCTTTACATTACAAGTTTTATATTAGGAGATAAATTTCAAGTAAAAGGCATAATTATTCCGTTCTTTATTGCTATCTTAATATCATTTATGAATATCCTAATGGAAGGCCTAGTAATTAAACCAATTATAAATAACAAAGGAAAATACAATGAATAGAGTATTCCTAAACCTCGGACAATTTAAAATATATTGGTATTCCGTCCTCATTCTAGTAGGAGTTTTAATTGGCATATATCTCATATTAAAAGAAGCCAAACGACAAAATATTGACAAAGGTCTAATAAGTGATTTATGCTTCTATGTTATTCCAGTTTCCATTATTGGAGCAAGATTATATTATGTTATATTTAACTTTTCCTTATTCAAAGACGATTTACTATCCATATTTAGAATCTGGGAAGGTGGAATTGCTATCTATGGAGGAGTTTTAGTAGGAATCCTATTTATCTATTTTTATACCAAAAAGAAAAAACAAGATACAATGAAAATACTAGATATTTTTGCACCTTCCTTAGTCTTAGCTCAAGGAATAGGCAGATGGGGCAACTTCTTTAATCAAGAAGCATATGGTGGAGTAACCACAAGATTATTCCTTGAAAAAATGCATATTCCAAATTTTATTATCAACAATATGTATATTGAAGGAGCATACCATGAACCTACATTTTTATATGAATCCTTAATATGTTTAATGATATTCATAATATTAATGCTAATTAGATATTTATCGAAAAAAAACAAAGTAGGAAATATCACATTTACTTACTTTATTCTCTACGGAACAGGAAGATATTTCATTGAAGGAATGCGATTAGACAGCCTATATATTGGATCCTTCCGTGTTAGCCAAATAGTATCAATTATCTTAATTATAGTAGGTATTTTTGGATTAATTAAAACTAAAAATAATTATTTATACAATGAACCCAAGAAAAGTACAAAATAACGAAGTACTTTTTTTTATGCTTTTGCTACGCTGTTATAATTCTAAAAAAAAATCAAAAAAACAGTTGACAAAACTTGTCAATCAAGTATAATTATAATATAGAGGTGGCGTATATGGATATGATAAAAAATGAGAACCAATTAATCGGTGCTATGGAGCAATTGTATCAAGATTATTTAAAATTAACATACGAAAATGAACAAGACAAAAAGAAACAACCAAAAGAAACAGAAAGGTTAAATGACTTAATAATAAAATTGGTTACAGAGAAAGAAAAACAATATGCCAATAAATATAATGAAATATTACAAATTGTTCCAACCAATATAGAAGAAAAATTAGAACAATTCAAAAAATTAAGAGTACTTGAAGCCGACAAGAAACAAATGGTTTTAGGTTTTTTAAGTACAAGTGAAAAAAGATTAAATAAAGACACATTAGAAAGATTAAAAGCAGTTTTAGATGATGACAAATTAGAGCAATTAAATGAGACCGTTCATATTATTGAAGTATATCAAAACAACTATAAAGAAATTGCAAGTTTAACCAGTGAATTAAAAGAAATAGAAAACAACCTAGATGCTAAAAAAGAAGAAATAAGCGAAGAAGATGATCGTGTAAAATCTTTAGAAATAGGCATTAATCATAAGATAAAAGAATTAATAAATGAAACTGGTGAAAGTATAGCGAATGAACAAAATATAATAACCAACTATCAAGAATATAAAGAACTATACAATGGAATGATTGTTAAAAAAAATGATAAAGAACTACAAAAAATGGCAATAGAAGTTCAACCATTATATAAAAAATATGCCAGTCTAAATGCTTTAGTTAACTTAAAAAATATAGCAAATACAATGGGACAATATAATGATTATACAGAAAAACTAAGAGCTATAACTAGTTTTCTTACGGCTTTAAAAGGACAAGATATTGAAAAATCGTTAAAAGAAGTGATACAAGCACAACTAGAAGTATTAAACAAATATAAAAAAGCCAACCAAGATAAACTTGTTTTAGAAAATTTAAAAAATCAAAAAACAAGAAAATTAAGAGAATTACAAGCGCTAAATTCCAACGAAGATGTTATGCGCATTGTTGGAGAATTTACTAGTACAAAAGAAACTGAAGTAAAAGAAATACCGCCAAAGACATACCAAAGAAAAATAGGAATTATTAAAAACCCGCTTACTAATGCAGAATATGGACGAGTAGTTATAGATGCTGAAAAAAGTAAAGTAGCAAAAAAAATAATGGATATAAATAACAAAAACATCGATGAAGTCGAAGATACAAACCACAAAAAGAGGTAAGGCTTTATTCTAAAATATGATATAATAAAACTAAACAACCTAAAAATATAGTTTTTAGTAAGATTTCTTATAACAAAACTATAACAGGTTACCAAAAAAGAAATATGAGGTGAATTTATGGGTGATGAATTAAAAAAATATGAATACTTTATCAAATTAGATGCCAGTAATATAAAAGATGGTACAAATGTCGAAAAATCAATTGAAAATTACAAGAAACACACTAGAATGTTAGAAGAATTAAGAGAAGTAGAATACGAAAAAAATTTATTACTTTTAGAAGAAAATTATAAAATGGATAATGAAATGTACACAGCAACAGAAGAACGCGATCGACTTGATACCATAATTAAGTTAATTGAAGAAAGAATTAAACAAAGAAATATTACCAAAAAAGAATATGATAAAGTATTAAAACCTTATGATAAAGGGAAAGAATGGTTTTTTAAAGAGTTAGAAAATGATATTGAAATCAAAAATGCCCAAAATTTAGAAGATTATACTGATAGATTAAAGAAAATAAAAGTATTTATTAAAAGAAATGAAGATATAATAGCACTAAGAGAAAAGAACAACAGTGCAGAAATTGCTTTAAAAGATGCTTTAACTCTCAAAAACACTAATGATACAGCAAATAATATACTTGAAAATAATTTACAATCTTTCTTTGCTGAAAACTTTTATGCTTCTACAGAGTTAGATGATATAGGCTTAGAAGAATTATTAGAAATAGAAAAAATATATGCTGAAAATATTAAACTAAAAGAAGAAAGAATCTTAAAAAAATTAAATGCTGAAAATCGTGCTAATCCAAAAAGCAAAGACATTAAAGAAAAATTAAAACATGAACGTGATAGTATAAAAGCATTAAAAACCAACCACTACCTAGTAGGAAATAAAATTAGAATGATATCTTTATCAGCACTTGTAGAAACAGAATGTTTTGACTATGATGCCATCAAATCCAAAAGAGAAAAAATCCTAAACATTCTTGAAGAGCGCGAAAATCAAATTAAAAAGTATCGCTTACAAGAAGATTCAAGTAACTATCACGGACTTGGTATCTTAGTTGAAAAACAATTAAAAGAAATTAAAAGTCAAGAAAAAAACAATAAATTAGTAAAACAACTAAGAGAAAGCATTAGTAAAAATAATCAAGAGATAGAAAAACTAGAACTTGCTAATAATGAACCAGAATATCAAGATATATCCATGGAGTTTGCAAGTTCGTATTCTAACTTACCTCAACAAGAAGATAATTTTGAACCTGTCAAAAACTTTGAACAAAACTATATTATTGAAGAGGAAAAAGAACCAAAGAATAATAGTGAAGTTAAATTAACCGAAGATCAAATTAAAACTATAAAAGAAGCCTTATTACAATATAATATGGAGAATAAACCTATAGTTAAAGAAGAAAAAAATTTAACTGAAATAAATGATATGCCTGATATTAAATATGATAATTGGGAAAATAATGAACCGACAAAAGCAGAACCTACAACTAAAGAAGAGGACAAAACAAAAGAACCTCACAGTGAAGATATTCCTGTTATTAGTCTTAATCAAACACTTGGTAACAATAAATCTAATTCAGTAATAGAAAATGAAAAAGAGTTTGTACCTTTAACCGATTATGAAAAACAAGAAAAACACGAAGAAGAAGAGTATAATTTAGATAGTTTTATACCTGACAAAGAATCATATAATTTACCTAGTGAACCTGAAGAAAAAAGTCATGAAGAAGAAAATGAGGAATATAATTTAGATAATTTAATAGAAACAGTGGAACCAAACAATGAAAAAGAGAAAGCAGAATTGAATGATGAAAGTGGCTTAGACGCTCTAATAGAAAGAGTATCGCCTACTAACAATGACCAAGAAGAATACGATTTAGATAATCTTATAGACAATTCTAAAACAGATAATATAGAAGATAATACATTTGCAAGCGTTGTATCAGTAGATAGCCTACCTGATGAAATAAAAAATAACAATCCTAGGGAAAGAGGCAAAGGTGTTTTAAAAACAGTCCTTGAACAATTAGGAATTAGTTATGAAAACGCAAAGCCTAAAAGGAGAAGTTTATAATGAGAATAGACGTAAATAGTATGATTACTCTAAACAATAAAGAAAAATATGCTGTTTTGGAAAAAATAAATGTTGAAAATACTAATTATTATTATGTAGCACTTGTAAATGATAATGAAACTGATATAAAAGATGAATATAAGATAATAAAATTAGAAGAAAAAAATGGTATAAATTATGTCATTGAAGTAGTAGAACAAGCTTTACTAACTAAATTATTACCACTATTTCTAGAAAAAATGCCAAACTAAGAAATGTAAAAAAACATTTCTTTTTTAATATATTTATTATATAATATCATTAAGAGGTGATTACATGAAAAAAGTTGTCGTATTAGGCGGAGGAACTGGTTTATCAGTTCTACTTCGAGGATTAAAACTATTTCCTTTAGACATTACAGCAATAGTATCAGTAGCCGACGATGGTTCCTCAACAGGAAAACTAAGACAAGAATTCAACATCCCCGCAGTAGGAGACTTAAGAAACGTATTAGTATCATTAAGTGAAGTAGAACCATTAGTAGAGCAATTATTACAATATCGCTTCCATACTAGCAGTGATTTAAACAACCATGCCATGGGTAATCTATTACTCACAGCCTTATATAACATTACAGGAAGCTTAACCAAATCACTTGAATCACTAAGTAAAATATTAAATATCAAAGGTAAAATTCTTCCCTTCACTGAAGATAAAGCCATTCTTGTTGCACACACCAAAGATAATGAAACAATAATAGGAGAATCAAAAATAACCAAAGCGGGCAAAAAAATAGACTATATCGAATATGAACATGAAGTCAAAGTAACTGACCAAGCACTTGAAGCCGTCAAAAAAGCGGATCTTATCGTATTTAGCATGGGTAGCCTATACACAAGTATTCTGCCAAATGTCATTAATAAAGAAATGAAAGAAGCCCTAATAAAGTCCAACGCCAAAAAAGTATATATTTGCAACATCATGACTGAACATGGCGAAACAGACAACTTCAATGTCTCAAACTTTATAAAAGTAATAAACCAATACACCAAAGAAAATTTTTTAGATGCTATCATCGCCAACACCACACCAATAGATTTAGATGTTAAGCAAATATATGAGAAAGAAGAACAGAGCACACCAATACTAATTGATGATGAAAATTTAGATAAGATGAAAATAGAAGTAATAAAAGAAAATTTAGCAGTTATCAATAACAAACAAGTGAGACACGATTACATGAAAACAGCCTTTGCCATATTTTCATACATAATGCGAGGAAGAATATGAGTTTTTCCTATGAAATAAAAAGTGAAGTAGCACGATTAGACAGTGTCAGAACAGAAAACATCACAGAACTATCGGCAATTATTAGAAATTCAGCCAAAATAGATAAATCAATTATCATCACCATTGAAAATAGTGCAATTGCAAGAAGAATATTTAAATTAATTAAAGACATCTATGACATCACTCCCGTTATTACCGTACGAAAAAGATATAGCTTTAACAAAGGCCTAAGTTACATATTAGATATAAAAGAAAAAAATGAGCAGATACTAAAAGATCTCTCGATTCTTGACGAACAAGGAAATTATCTAAACATCCCTAAAGACTATATCATAGAAGACGAAGAAGAAGTAAGAGCTTACCTTAGAGGATTATTCATGTGTGTAGGAAGCATCAACGACCCCAAAACATCAAGATATCACTTAGAGTTATTAGTGGATAACCTCAAGTACGCCAAATTTATTAGCCAAATATTAAACAAATATAACCTCAACAGCAAAGTCATAAAACGTGAAAAAAATTATATGATATATATCAAAGAAGCCGAAAAAATCGCAGACTTCTTAAGAATAATTAAATCATTTAATGCCGTCATGTACTTTGAAGACATAAGAATTTACCGTGATCACAAAAACATGACCAATCGCTTGAATAACTGTGAACAAGCCAATATGGATAAAGTATTTATGACATCCAACAGTCAAATTAAAGACATACAACTACTAGAAACCAATGGTTTATTGGACATATTAGATGAAAAATTAAAAGAAGTAATCAATTATCGATTACAGTATCCTGAAAGTTCACTTCAAGAACTAAGCGACATAATCACCATAAAAACAGGTAACAAAATTACCAAATCAGGCTTAAACCACAGGCTAAGAAAAATAAAAGAAATAGCAAATA
This sequence comes from Clostridium sp. CAG:762, assembly GCA_000432575.1. Lineage (GTDB taxonomy): Bacteria > Bacillota_I > Bacilli_A > RF39 > UBA660 > CAG-762. The sequence goes on along the minus strand of HF996805.1, from coordinate 550 downwards.
GGTTGAAAAATAACTAAAAAACTGTTATAATTTTAGTTGGTGGTACACATGGCAAAATATAAAAAAGAAGAAATCATCAAGGCCAAAGTAATCGGTTTACAAAATTATGGTGCATTTGTCGAAGTTGATGATGAATATCAGGGACTAATTCACATTTCGGAAATTTCTTATGGATATGTCAAAAATATCAACGATTACGTAAAAATAGGAGATAAGATTTATACCGAAGTAATCAAAGTCGATGAAAATAATAATCAATTACAATTAAGCATTAAAGATATTGATTATAAAAATGATGGAAAAAGATTAATAAGAATGGCCGAAACAAAAAGTGGTTTTGAACCATTAAAAGAACACTTAGACGTATGGATAAGTGAAAAAATTAAAGAAGTAACTGATAAAATGTAAAAAAAAATAAAAAAATTTCCGTTTTAGTCTTGACAAGCAACACACATAAATGATATATTAGTTGATGTCAGCACCGAAGCGGACAAATCGGGCGATTAGCTCAGTTGGTTAGAGCACCTGCCTTACAAGCAGGGGGTCATAG
>HF996804.1 GCA_000432575.1 Clostridium sp. CAG:762 | reverse complement strand
GGGGTTCATATCATAAAATACTAATTTAATTTTATATATCAATATATTTTTTTATTTTTTTATAATTTATTAAATAAAATTACCAGTTTAATCCATAATACTATTAGGAAATCAGGTGAAATTATGGATATTTTTAATATAGTAAATAAATTAAAAAAAGAAACTAATAACTTAAGTGACATTATTTACCGTGAAAAAAACATAGGTAAAACCAAAGTATTTATCATATACAATGAACCACTTACATCTAAAAATGACATATCTGATTTTATTATAAGAAGTCTAAATACCATTGAAAAAACAAATAACAAAATCAAAAACGAAGAACTAGTTAATATTATTCTAAATGATATAAGCAATTATAAAGTAGAAAAAGTTAAAACCTATAGTGAATTATGTTCTTACCTACATAAAGGATTCACAATTATCCTAATCAGTGATACCAAATATGCCTTAGTATTAGAAACAAAAGCCAATCTAAATAGAGGCATCGCCCCACCCGAAGTTGAAAACACTATCCGTGGAGCCAAAGACTCATTCATTGAAAACTATCAAACCAATATAGGCTTAATCAAAAGAAGAGTAAAAACTAACGATTTATGGATAGATAACATCAGCCTAGGCAAATATACTGATACCCAAATAGGCATTGTTTATGTCAATAATATCTGTAAAAAAGAATTAGTAGATAAAATCAAAAGAAAATTAGAAACTATCGATATTTATGGTGTCATTGATGCTGGAATTATTAAAAATTTACTTATTAAAGAAAACAACTTCTTACTACCAACCGTAATCACAACCGAAAGACCAGACATTGTCGCCAGTAGCATCTTAGAAGGAAAAATAGCCCTCGTAATTGACAACAGCCCTTTTGTTATAATCATACCCGGAGTATTTGCCGACTTCTTCAAAACCCCAGAAGACGACTATAACCGTAGTTTTAATGTCAGTTTCACCAGAATAATCAAATATATATCATTTTTTATAGCCCTCTTAACACCCTCTATTTATATTGCTCTGATTACTTATAATCACGAAATGATACCAACCGAACTATTAATTAGTTTTGCTATTCAAAGAGATGGTGTTCCCTTCCCTGCCTTTTTTGAAGCCTTCATCATGATGACCTCTTTTGAAATATTAAGAGAAAGTGATTTAAGAAACCCCAAAGGTGGCAGTGCTCTATCAATAGTCGGAGCCCTAATTCTAGGAGAAGCCGCGGTTAATGCTGGCATAGTATCTCCCATCATGATTATTATTATAGCCATCACAGCCATTTGTTCCCTCCCCTTCACCGAACCAGAACTAACAAACGGACTTAGATGGTATCGCATATTATTCATGCTCGGTGGTTCATTCTTAGGAATCATTGGAGTCATTATCGTATTCTTATTCTTTATCATTAAAACCTCAAGTGTTTATTCATTTGGAATACCATACATGACCCCCTATGTCCCAACATATCTTAACAGTCTCAAAAATAGTATCATTAAATTCCCCTTCAAAAAACTAACTAAAAGAGATAGTTATTTATCTAACAATACAATAAAAGAAAGGATTCGTGGAAACAATGAAAATAAAGAATAAATTATGTTTATTAATAACAATCTTCATGCTAACAGGTTGCTACAATTACCGCGAATTAAATGATTTAGCTATTACCACCGCCTTTGGCATAGACAAAGACGAAAACGGTTACAAAATGACATTTCAAGTAGTTAATACCAAAAAATCAAGTAGCCAAGACAACGATTCAGGAAATCCTAAAATTATTGTTTATGAACAAACTGGCAAAACGACCCAGGAAGCTGCCCGAAAAATAATATTAGAATCTCCCAAAAGAGTTTATGCTAACCATGTAGTCTTATTGGTAATCGACGAAAACGTTGCCAAAGAAGGCATCGAAAATGTCTTAGACTTACTATTTAGAGATGCTGAATCAAGAAAACAATATATGGTCTTAATCAGCAAAGGAACAACAGCCAAAGAGATACTACAAACCCTAACTCCCCTAGAAGCCGTAAACGCCCAAGACATCTTAAAAAGCATCATTGCCGACAGTAAATACTATGGCATAAGTGAAGACATCACCCTAGAATCCTTAATGGAAAGTCTAATCAACTCAGAAAAAGAAATAATTATTCCCTCAATCAAACTAATTGGAAACAAAGAAATAAGTTCCTCCAAAGAAAACATCGAAAGTTCTAATACAAGTGCCAAAGTAATTCTAGGTGAAATGGCTATATTCAAAAACAACAAACTAGTAGGATACGCCACTGAAAAAGAAAGTATTGCCTTAAGTTACATTAGAGGAAAACTCAAAGACACCATTGTAACCATGGAATGCCCTAATAATAAAGATAAATACTTCTCAGTAGAATTAATTGGAGTAAAAACCAAGAAAAAAGCAAGCAAAAACAAATTAGAAGTTACCTTAGACATCACTGGAAATGGCAGTATTGCCGAAATCTATTGTGATTATAACTTAGAAAAAATAAAAACTATTAATACCTTAGAAAAAAACCTCGAAAAACATATTACTAATGAAATAAAAAATAGCATCATATCATTAAATAACAGATATCAAAGTGATATATACGACTTCAAAGAATTATTTTACAAAACTAATCCTAAATTTTATAACATTATAAAAAAAGATTACTATGATAAATACTTTAACAACATCAAAATAAACATTAATACTGATATTAAACTAATCGAAAAAGGAACTATTACAAAGGTGATTAAAGATGAAGAATAACTATTTTAATAAATTACAATTATGTAGCATATTAATCGTTTTAATAGTAGTGCCTTTTATTGGAGGAGGAGCCCTTTCATTATTCAAAAGTGCTGGAGTAGATGCCTATTTCAGTGTAATAATAGGAGGTATTCTTGGTATCTTAAATTTATTTATATTCATATATATTTTTAGTTATAAAGAAGAAACATCAATAAGAGATAAAATAATTATCCTATTTGGAAAAAAGTTTGGTTTCATTATCAATTCAATCATATGTATCTTATTTTTTACAATCAGTCTATTCTCAATGTACAATCTAATTAACTTCATAGTATCACAATTCTTAGCCGAAACACCTATGCTCATTATAGGAATAATATTTTCCTTAGTTATTATTTATATTAACATAAAAGGTATCGAAGTAATGTCAAGAGTTATCCTTATTATCCTAATAATAAATATATCATTATTTTTTATTGCCGTTTTAGGATTAATACCACATTTTGATTTCTATAATCTAAAACCTATCTTAGAGTTTGGAATAAAAAGACCTCTTATTGGAAGTTTATATGTCTTAACAATGAATATAGCCCCAATATACTTATTACTAATAATTCCTAAAAATAATATCATACAAAATGATAAAATAAATAAATGGCTAATTATCTCTTATATTATTAGCATTATCATAATATTTACAGCCTTAGTTCTTACCCTAGGAACATTAGGTATTCACCTAGCTAGTATCTATCAATATCCAGGATATATTGTATTAAAAAGAATAAATTTATTTAACTTCCTAGATAGAATAGAAAACATTATTATTATTCAGTGGATTTTTGGTTTATATACCATGGTAAGTATTACAGTATATTATATATCTAATACAATTAAATTTAATAATAATTCTAAATTATTACCTAGTATTATTACTCTCATAATCTTATTCACTTCCTTGCATATCTTTTCTAATAACACTAGATTCAATGTTTTTGGATATAGATATCTACCTATTTTAAGAGGTTCTATATTAATAATATTCTTAATAATTGGAATAAGAATATGGTTTAAAAAAGAAAGTAATCATTAAAATTTACTTTCTTTTCATATAATCTTGCTATTGCCTTTTAGTTCTATAGATTTTGTTATTAAACCGCCACAAGTTAACGTGATCCTTTATCTTATTCTTTTACGGAAAGGGCTACACGGAACCCGCCGAGGGTGCTGCCCCCACCCGCGTCGTAGCTGAAGCAGAACACGCCCGCATCATCCCCATTGCCGTAGTAGCCCCCGCGCTTGAACCAAGGGTAAGCAGAGTAAACAAAGTTCGCGTAGTCACTATACCAGCCTGCTGTCTCTCCTAGAGCATCTCCTAGGTGGCTTGCTGCCACACTTGTTCCTGAATAAATATCTATATGTTCTGCTG
>HF996803.1 GCA_000432575.1 Clostridium sp. CAG:762 | reverse complement strand
TATTATGAACTAGAAGGCAATAGCAAAAGATTAATAAATTAAATAGATAATTTTATCTATTTTTTTTCTTTAAAAAATAAACATTATGATGTATAATTAAAAAGAAAGGATGATTATATGAAACCAGTATTACTTTGTATATTAGATGGGGTAGGAATAAGAGAAGAAAAATTAGGCAACGCCTTTAAAAATGCGAACACACCAAACTTTGATTTTCTATGGGAAAACTATCCCCATGCCGTATTAAATGCCAGCGAAGAATATGTAGGATTACCAAAAGGACAAATGGGCAACTCCGAAGTAGGACACACCAATATTGGAGCTGGTCGTATTGTCTACCAATCTCTAGAATTAATAAATAAAAGTTTTAAAAATCACGAAATAGATAACAACGAAAAACTACTAGAAATATTTTCTTATGTTAAGAAAAATAATAAAAAATTACACATAATGGGACTTACCAGTGATGGAGGAATCCATTCTCACATAGATCATTTAAATGGAATTATATCTATTGCCCAAAAACATGGTTTAGAAGATAAAATATTTATCCATACCATAACAGACGGAAGAGATACCTTATATAACAGCAGTTATTCATACATAGAAAAATTAAAAAGCCAAAACATTGCTTCCATTTCAGGAAGATACTATGCAATGGATAGAGACAAAAGATATGAAAGAACCAATCTTTACTTTGATACAATTACAGGAAATAACATCACTAATATGAGCATAAAAGATTATATAAATAACAGTTATGCCAATAACGAAACAGACGAATTTATCAAACCAGCACTATTTATTAAAGATGGCAAAATAGAAAAAGATGATGCCCTAATATGGATAAACTTTAGACCAGATAGAGCAATTCAAATAGTTAATAAAATTATCTCATATGGCACCAAAGTCCTAACAATGATGAAGATAAATAACGAAATTTCAGCCCCATATCTATTCAGCCATGAAAAAATAAAAAACACCTTAGGAGAATACCTATCTAATCTAGGCTACACGCAAGCTAGAATCGCCGAAACCGAAAAATACGCTCATGTTACCTATTTCTTTGATGGAGGCGAAACACTCAACTTAAAAGGATGTGATCAAATCCTAATACCCTCACCAAAAGTAGCCACCTACGATTTAAAACCAGAAATGAGTGCTTATGAAATAACAGATACATTACTTGCAAAAATCGATAATTATGATTTTATTATCCTAAACTTTGCCAATGGTGATATGGTAGGCCACACAGGTAATTATGAAAAAACCATCGAAGCAGTAGAACACGTAGATAATTGCCTCGGCAAAATAATCAACAAAATAAATGAAAAACATGGCTTACTCATAATCACGGCCGACCATGGTAACTGTGATTACATGTTTGATAAAGAAGGCAACATTATCACTTCTCATTCATTAAGCGTAGTACCATTTATTGTCATGAAAAAAGATTTAACACTAACAAATGGCAATTTAAGTGATATAGCCAGCACCATATTAGAATTATGTAATATAGATATACCTAAAGAAATGACAGGAAAAAGTTTAATAAAAAAATAGTTGATAAATATAGACAAAATATGATAAAATGAAGATATAAAAGGGTGGATGTATATGATAAAAGAAACATTTTTAGAAATAATAAAAGATATTTGGCCAATGCTAGTAATTATTACAGTAATAATAACCAGTTTAAGAATAGCATATCTAATAAAAACAGGAAAAAAACTATCCTTGTACAAAGACTTATTGTACCTAGTATTTATAATCTACATATTATGCTTATTCCATGTCGTAACATTTCAAGATGTTAACTTTGGTAAATCCAATTTTATCCCATTCAAAGAAATGTTTAGATATGAATTGTTCTCACCGAAATTCATAAGAAATGTCATGGGCAATGTCCTATTATTTATTCCTTTTGGCTTCTTTATCTCATATATTTTAAAAAGTAGAAGACTATGGTATCCAGTTACCCTTACCTTAGTAGTATCTACTACCATTGAAATAGTACAATATTATATAGGCAGAGTCTTTGATATTGACGATATTATCTTAAATATACTAGGAGGCTTTATGGGTTACCTAATTTATATTGCCCTAGATGCCATCAGTGATAGACTACCAAAAGCCCTAAAAAGAGATGGCTTCCTAAACTTCATTGTTATAATTCTAATAATCATTGTACTAATTTATGTATTTAATATAAATATCTTATCTTTCTGGGGGAATTAATTATGTTTGAAATTATTAATGAATATAGTAAAAAATTAGATTTAGATAATTTTTTCGATTATACCAACTTCTTAGTTAAAGAATTAAATTTAAATAATTGTTACTTCAATATTATTTTTGTAGATAACAATTACATCCAAAAATTAAATAAAGAATACCGTGGTAAAGACCAAGTAACCGATGTTATCAGCTTTGCTTTAGAAGATGCCAAAGACGATATAAATATAGATATTAGAATGCTTGGAGACATTTACATTTGCTATGATAGAGCAGTAGAACAAGCCAAGTCCTTTAACCATTCTACTCAAGAAGAAATAGAATTTCTAATAACACACGGCTTATTACATCTACTAGGCTATGACCACATGAACGAAAATGATGAAAAAATAATGTTTGATAAACAATATAGCCTATTATCCCTTTACCAAAAATAGGAGGTTTTTATGGAAGAAAAATTAAAAAAATTACTTAAACATGCCTATGCACCATATTCCAAATACAGAGTAAGTGCAATAGTAGTTATGAAAGATAATCATGAATTTTATGGAGTAAACGTAGAAAACGCTTCATACGGAGCCACGATATGTGCTGAACGCAATGCCATCTTAAACGCCATTACCAATGGATATAAAAAAAGTGATTTCAAAAAATTATATGTTATGACCGATAGCCCCAAAATAGGTAATTGCTGTTTCTTATGTAGACAAGTAATAGTAGAATTCATGGATAGAGAATGCGAAGTAATCAATTATAACAATAAAGGCGACTATCAAATAACAAAAGTAAGTGAACTATGCCCTTACATATTTGGAAGTGAGGATTTACTATGAAAAGTGGTTTTGTAGGAATAATCGGTAGACCAAACGTTGGCAAAAGCAGTCTATTAAATACCATCATGGGCAAAAAAATTGCTATTACCTCCAATAAACCCCAAACAACTAGAAACAACATCCAAGGAATATACAACGACCAAGAAACCCAAATGGTTTTTGTTGATACTCCAGGTATCCACAAACCTAAAAACAAATTAGGCAAATTGCTCAACAAAGAAGCATATTTTTCCATGAATGACACAGATGTAATACTATTTGTAGTAGACATATCTACCCCTTTAGGTAAAGGAGACAAATTTATCATAGACATGCTAAATGAAATAAACAAACCAGTTATTCTTGTCCTAAACAAAATAGATAGACTACCAAAAGAACAAATATTATTAAAAATAGCAGAGTATAAAGATTTATATAATTTTGTAGAAATAGTACCAATATCCGCAATAAAAAAGGACAATGTAGACAGATTACTTGATGTAATAAAAAAATACCTAAACGATAACATGAGATACTACGATGAAGGGACCTATACAAACAGCAGTACCGAGTTCATAATTGCCGAATTAATTAGAGAAAAAATACTTAACTTAACAGACGAAGAAATACCTCATTCCATCACCTGTGTCGTAGAGAAAATAGAATATGAAAAAAATATAGTCAATATAAATGGTTTAATAATCGTTGATAGAGAATCACTGAAAAAAATCATCATTGGCAAACAAGGAACCATGATTAAAGAAATAGGCAGTTTAGCAAGAAATGATATCGAATTATTACTAGGTAAAAAAGTTTATTTAGAATTATATGTTAAAGTTCTACCAAAATGGCGAGATAAAGACAGATACTTACAACAATTAGGTTTTACAGAATTTAACAATTAATATGAATAAAAAATAATTATTAATCACATTATATAATAGGTGATTATAATGAATAAAAAAGATATGTGGTTATTATTTAAAAAAACAGGTAAAATAGAATATTATCTAAAGTACAAAGAAGGTAAATAATATGATTAAAAAAGTAGAAGGAATTATCGTAAAAGAAATACCATACAAAGAAACCAGCAAAATATTAACAGTACTCACTAAAGATGGCATGCTTGGCATTATATCCAAAGGTTGCAAAAAAATGAAAAGCCCCTTAAGTGCAGTATCAAACAAACTAACATATGGAGTATTTCATATAAATTATCGAGACAAACTTTCTACTTTAATCGAAGTTGATATAATAGATACATTAAGTCAAATAAGAAAGGATATAACTAAAATTAGTTATGTTTCTTTTTTAACTGACCTAACCATTCAAGTATATAAACATGAAAATAACAAAGACATATATGATTTATATATAAATAGTATTTTAAAAATAAACGAAGGCTATGATCCTATGGTAATTGCCAACATCTTAGAATTAAAACTATTAGATTACTTAGGAATAAAACCCATTATTGATAGATGTAGTGTATGTGGAAACACCAATGATATAGTAACCATATCTAGTTACAAAGGAGGATATCTTTGCAACCATTGCCGTGGTAATGAAAAAATATATAACACCAAAACAATAAAACTAATAAGAATGTTTTATTACGTAGATATTAGTAAAATCAGCAAAACAGAAATATCACTAAATATAAAAAAAGAAATAAATGAGTTTATAGATGATTACTATAGTAGATATACAGGACTTTACCTAAAAAGCAAAGAATTCCTAAAAAATCTAAATAAAATTAGTTAGGAGTTGATATGAACCCCGTTTCTTGGACATAGAAAC
>HF996802.1 GCA_000432575.1 Clostridium sp. CAG:762 | reverse complement strand
TAATAAACTGTCCAACTTTTGGGGTTCAGTTCATGTAACTTATTAGTTTTTTTAACATTTCCTACCGATAATGCGAGTAGCAAATGCATATTATTTTTTTCTAATTTTAATCTTATTTTCTTTACCTAAATTATCCATTAAATAAGATACAAGCTGTATATCAGGTAAATATTCTTCTATAGTTATTTTATTTATATCATATTTAAAATTCTTCTTATTATTAAATATTGGATTATTAAATCTTTTTACTCTAATATTCTCTTCATTTATAATCATATAATCACTTATATAATTATTATCAAAATAAACAAAATCTTTATCTATTTTAACTATTTTTTTATCTATATTACCATCATATATACTTACAATATAATATTCATACATTTTATCCACTACTCCCCATTAATTATATTATTTTATATTATTTAAAATGTCATTGATTACATAACTTGCACATAACATTCCAGATATAGCTGGAACAAAACTAGTAGAACCAATTACATTATTACATTTTTTACATTCTTCCGTAGAAGATACTACATAAATAGATCCCTTTATTTTTTCTTTAATTACCCAGGTTCTAATTTTTTTAGCTAATTTATCATAAGTTGTCTTCCTTATATCAGTTATTTTTAATAACTCTGGATTAAACTTATTGCCAGTACCCATTGAAGAAATAAATTTAATTTTATAATTTATTGCATTTCTTATAATTAACTTCTTAGCCTTAACATCATCACAAGCATCAATAATATAATCATTACCTTTAATTATATCTATTACATTTTCTTCATTTAATTTCTCTTTTATTACTTTAATATTCAAATTTCTATTTATTTCTAATGCTCTTTCTTTAGCAACATCTACTTTATATCTACCTATATTATTAATATTAGTTATTACTTGCCTATTTAAATTAGTTATATCTATTATATCATAATCTACTATTGTTATATTAGAAATACCCCCTCGTACTAAGGCTTCAAAAGCATATCCTCCTACTCCACCTATACCAATAATTACTACTTTTTTATCTTTTAAAATATTAAATTTATCATTACCAATTAATTTTATAAACCTAGAAAATTCTTCCATATAACTTCTCCTTTTAAATTTAGGTACAAAAAAACCAAAGAGTCGACTCTATGAGATAAAACCCGCGGCGTTTGGCACACAGGTGGGTATCCCCATCTACTAATTAGGATTCTTACTTAGAAGCAAGCATTCAACACATAGTAAATTTTATGATTCCCTAAATATATCTTTAGTCGGTTTTATACTAAGATATCCTACTCTCTAGCTAATTTGATTATATCATTAAATTAATTAAATAGCAAGGATATTTTATCTTTTTTTACTATTTAACTTTGTCAAAGTTTCTTTAACTATATCATATAAAGGTTCCATCTCTACATTTTCTTGATAATAGATAAAACTATCTATTAAATTATTAAAAGTATCAACATCTAAATTATCATGAACAGGAAAACCAGATATTTTTCTTACATAAATATGAGCTAAATCAATATAATTTATTTTTCCTCCAGGTCCCATTATTTCAAAATTTCTTTTCTTTATATTATTTTTAGCATGTGAAGAAATAGATAATAAATAATAATTAGTATCATCTTCACTAATAATAACACAAGGTCTTCTCTTATGTGAATCAAGATGATTACTAGTAGATAAGAAATCTTTAAAAATAAAATGTTCAATTGATATAATAGAACTTGGTCCTATATACATATTATTCACCATTTTCCATATAACCTAAAATAGTTTCTTTATTTACATTTTTTAAACTATTCATAATATTAATATCGGCATTTTTATTAGTTTTAACTAATTCTTCAATTAATAATTTAACTTCTTTTCTCTTACCCAAACTCTTCTTAGTTACTTTACATGCACAGTCAATAAATTTTAAATTATTATATTTGGCAAAATGAATAATATCTTTTTCTTTAACATAATATAAAGGTCTAATTAACTGCATACCTTCAAAGTTTTTAGAATCTAATATAGGTAACATTCCTCCAAAAACACCATTATATAAAATATTTAACATAACTGTTTCAATAACATCATTAAAGTGATGCCCAAGAGCTATCTTATTACAACCTAATTCTTTAGCTTTAGCGTATAAATAACCCCTTCTCATTCTAGCACATAGATAACAAGGACTATCTCCTCCAACTCTATCTACTACATCAAAGATATCACTTTTAAATACTTCTATATCTAAATTTAATAACTTAGCATTATCTACTATTTGTTTTAAGTTTATATCTAAATAACCTGGATCCATAACCAAATATTTAGTATTAAAATTAAACTTATGATGTTTCTTTAATTCCTCAAAACATAGTGCTAGTAAAAACGAATCTTTTCCACCACTTATACAAACACAGATATTATCATTTTCTTTAATTAAATCGTAATCCTTAATAGCTTTAATAAATTTAGACCATATTTCTTTCCTAAATTTCTTTATTATTGACTTTTTAATTTCTACTTCATTCATATTAACTAATTTTAATTCCTAATTCTTTTAATTGATATTCATCTACTGTATTTGGACATTCACTCATTAAACATGAAGCCGATGCTGTTTTAGGAAACGCAATAACATCTCTAATATTTTCTGTATTAGTTAAAAGCATTACTAATCTATCAAGACCAAAAGCAAGTCCTCCATGTGGTGGTGTTCCATATTTTAAAGCCTCAACAAAGAAACCAAACTTATTTTTAATTTGTTCATCAGTTAATTCTAATGCTTCAAACATCTTCCTTTGAACCTCTTGATCATGAATACGAATAGAACCACCACCTGCTTCATAACCATTGATAACTATATCATAGGCCTTTGAATAACAAGATGCCTTATCAGTTAATAACTTATCTACATCACTATCTTTAGGTGAAGTAAATGGATGATGACATGCAACATATTTATGTTCTTCCTCACTATATTCAAATGAAGGAAAATCTACTACCCATAACATCTTATAAACATTACTATCAATTAAATTTAAATCTTTAGCTATTTTACACCTTAAAGCCCCAAGTGCTTGCTTAACTTCTTTTTTATTACCACCTAAAATTAATACCAAGTCATTATTCTCAATATTTAAATTAGATTTAATATGATTTATCTCTTCAGTAGTTAAATTCTTAACTATACTACCAGTAACTTCTTCATTATATTTAAGATAAGTTAAATTATTCTTAGTATAAGTATGAACAAAATCATTTAATTTATCCAACTCTTTTCTTGAATAATCAAGTGCCTTATTCTTAACTACAATAGCATTGATAATACCATTTTCACTTATTATATTACTATACATAGAAAATGAGGTATCTTTTAATATATCAGTAATATCATTTAATTTCATTTCAAACCTTAAATCTGGTTTATCACTACCATAACAATTAATAGCATCATCATACTTCATTTTCATAAGTGGTAATTTAATATCAATATTTTTAACTTTTTTAAAGACATAAGCAATCATACCTTCTGCCATAGACATAACATCGTCTTCATTAACAAAACTCATTTCAACATCTATTTGAGTAAATTCAGGTTGCCTATCCGCTCTTAAGTCTTCATCTCTAAAACATTTAGCAATTTGGAAATATCTCTCCATTCCACCAACCATTAATAATTGCTTAAATATTTGAGGAGATTGTGGTAAAGCATAAAACTTACCATGATTAACACGACTCGGTACTAAATAGTCTCTTGCTCCTTCTGGTGTTGATTTACATAACACTGGTGTTTCTATCTCTAAAAACCCATTATTATTAAAGTATTCTCTAACTGCAAAAGTAATTTCATGTCTTTTAATTAATTTTTCCTTTAAGTTTTCTTTTCTTAAATCTAAGTAGCGGTATTTTAATCTAGTATCCTCTAGAGCTGTAGTATTATTTAAATCAAATGGTAATTCAATTGAAGTATTTAATATTTCTAAATTAGTAACATCCACTTCGATCTCACCAGTATTTAAATTCTTATTTTTACTTTCTCTCTCAATAATGGCACCTTCTACTTTTAAAACATATTCATTTTTAATCTCTAATGCTTGTTTATAATATTTATTATCAGGTTTAATTGCTAATTGGATAATACCAGATCTATCTCTTAAATCAATAAATATTACACCACCTAAATTTCTTGTTTTGTTTACCCATCCATATAGAGAAACAACCTCTCCTACATTTTTAATAGTAAAACTATTATTTTCATATTTCTTCATATAATTTCCTCCTTATAATATAAAAACACACTAACTCGTAAGGACGAAATTCGCGGTGCCACCTTACTTCACCAATGTGCTCTTTATTTACCTATAACGTATGTAATACGATTTTTCTTAATTATTTAAGTGTCACTTCTTAAACGAAAAATATAATATAATTTTATCACATTTAATTTTTTTTGCAAGTAATATTTGTCCTTTTTATTAGTTTTTTTGCTTCAATCTTATCTATTTCTAAAGTTTTTTCTAAATTTCTAATATCTATTCTCCTTTTATTTAGTAAATATTCTTCCATAATCTTTACCGCATCATCTTTATCATAAGTAGTATATATATATTTAGCAAATACTTGAGATAACATATTGGTAAAATTAAATTTACTTAAACTAGTATCATAATAATTACATACGTTATCATTTGCATTTAGTAGTTTCAGTAGATGTAATAATGTCTTAAAATAAGATTTTTGGTTGTATATAAAATAATTATCATAATATACTGGTAACCAGGTTAAATAAACACACATTTCTTTTAATATAATAAGATTTAGTTCTTTCTTAGAAAACATTTTGTTATGATTACAAAAGTCTTCTAAAAAATAAGTACTAGCACAACTAGGGAGTTCAGCAATAGTTTCATTTATATTATATTTATACTTCTTAAAACATAAAGCGTGTTCTATTTCATGAATAAAAGTAAATAAATCATATATAGTATTCTCTCTTCTTATCACAACATATGTTTTATCATTATGAATAAAATAATTACAGATACCCCATAACTCAAAATTCGGCATCTTTCTATTTAGAAAATAGGTTTTATCACTTTTAATTATCTTATCATAACTATCAATAATATTTCTATCTTTAAAACTATCATAATAATTATAACCTATCTTAATTATTTTATTAGTCCCTAATTTTCTTGTTGGTAAAGGTCTTTCAATCATATCTAAATTATATGTATCACATATTATACTGGCTTGTTTAAGTAAATTGAGATGTTTTTTAAAATATAGAGAGGTAAATAATTTCTTAACACTTAATACTTCTTTTAAAACAAAAAGAGAATCGATTAATTCATTTATTTTATCAATGAAAAATAAATTATTATCTTCATCTATACTATCTAATACTTCTTTTGCATCAACAAAAGCAAAAGATAAAATATCTAAAATATCTTCATAATTAGCAAGATAATTAACTTTATCCTTATTATTAATTTGCTTATCTTCTTTAATTTTGTTTATTTCATTTAAAACATGTGCTTGATTCCAATAATATTTCATACCATATACTCCCTTAAAAATATTGTACTAGATATTTGATATAATTACAAGATAAAAATGTTTAGCAATTATATAAAAACGAAGACTAAGAATAATAAATTAGTTATAAACATGGACAGATACTGATAACAGCATAGCAAAAGCATAAAAAAATTAGTCTAAATTTAAGACCAATTATCTATTTTCTTGATTACTTGTGATGGTATTATGATAATCTAAATAAGCATAAGAAATACCTGCGACAAATACTAAAATAAAGGTTGTAATTATAAATACAGTTATTATCTCTTTAATGTCTTTATCGTTCATGATATCACCTACTATTCTTCTTAAGTATACAATATTTTTTAATATTTATCAAGCATTTTTAATCTCTTGGTTTAAATATCAAAGATAAGAAGAAAGCACATACAATAGCCACGCTTATTCCCGCGGCCGTTAGATCAAATAACCCCATCGTAAGACCTAAAATACCAATATTTGAAGCCATATCCATTGCCCCATGAACAAGAAGATGACCAAACGATGTAATTGGCACGATAGCTCCTGCTCCAGCATATAAAACTATCTTATCGTAAATACCAAAGATATCTAAAAATGCTCCAACGACTACAAAAATACTTGTAACATGACCTGGTGTTAATTTTGTATTATCTAGTATTATTTGAGAAATTAAACAAATCAAACCACAAAACAAAAACGCATATACATAAGTCATCATATTGTTACCTCCAAACTAATAGCATGTGCTATCGAAGGAATCGATTCCTTTTGAAAAACAAAAGTTGGTGAGAAAATTGCTCCAGTTGGAACTATTAAAACTCTTCTGTACTTACCCTTTAACATTTCCTTATAAATATAACCAAAATTTACTAAAGCACTACAAGCTGGACCACTTCCTCCTGCATAAACAGGTTGTTTAAGAACATCATATATCATCGTTCCACAGTCATTATAATTCTTAGTTATATCTAAATTATAAGCCGTTTTCATATAATCAGTAAGAATCTCTTTACCATATATACCTAAGTCTCCAGTTAAAATCAAGTCATAATAGGATGGTTCCCTCTTCAAGTCAGTTAAATGCCTATATATAGTATCTGCAGCCGAGATAGCCATCACTGCTCCCATATGATTTACATCTTTGACACCCATATCACACACTCTACCAATTGTAGACGATTCAATTTTTACTTTACTTTTTTTATTAGATAAAAGAACAGAAACGGCTCCAGTTACTGTAAATGTTGACGTTTTAGGCTTTGGTCCTCCATATTCAATAGGATTTCTAAATTGTTTCTCGGAAGCATTATTATGTGAACTGACACTACAAATAGAACTCTTTATTTTTTTACTGTCAATAAATGTTGAAGCAACAATTAAACCTTCGCTTGAAGTAGCACATGCATTGTAAATACCAAGAAATGGGATGTCAATATCTCTTGCCATGTAATTTGACGCGGCTATTTGATTTTGTAAATCACCAGCTACAAGTAAATCAATATCATCTTTATTTTTATTAGTTTTCTTAAGTAATAGGATGACACTATCTTTCATTAATTTACTCTCTGCTTTTTCAAAACTACTTTCATTAAAATATAAATCATTTTTATATAATTTATCATAGTATTTTGCAAGTGGCCCATCTGCTTCATAAGGGCCTCCAATAGTATAAGTATCTTCTATATATACATTGTTATATTTACTTGTCATATTAACCTCCTAGTACCAATATTCTAAGTATTCCAAAGACATAAACAGAGACTACTCCATATAAAATTACCGAGCCCGCTAATTTAAAGATATTAGCACCAATGCCTAGAACTAAGCCTTCTGTCTTGTAATCTAAAGCAGCAGAAGTCATAGAATGAGCAAATCCAGTAATAGGTATTAATAAAGCACTTTTAAATATTCTAACGAGTAAATCAAATACACCAAAAGCAGTTAATAAGGAAGCAATAATTATCCAAGTTAGAATAACTAGGATTCCCGATTCTTTTCTAGGTAGTGAAAGCCAGACTGAATAGCAATTGAGAAGCAATTCACTTAATATTCCAATAATACCACCTGTAAAGAAAACAATTAAACTATTTTTTAGTCTGTCTTCTTTAGGTGTATGTTTGTTGACAATGCTGTTATAATTTTCTTTCATAATAAATCACCAGTAATAGTATTGACTTATAATTTAAAAATATGTAATAAAAACTAATAAACTTGTATTTAATTTAGTTTATTAGTTGATTTTTGTTGTTGCGGTTTAA
>HF996801.1 GCA_000432575.1 Clostridium sp. CAG:762 | reverse complement strand
TTGGCAATGTGGACAGTAGTAAGTACCACGGCCTCCTACTTTAATTTTTTTTATTTGAGTTTGGCATACTTTACAAAGTTCTTTTTCTTTATTGTGCACGAATAATGAATCTTGATATGTGCCTTTTATACCATCTACTGAGGCGTATGTATGTATTGTGGTACCGCCTTTGGCAATAGCTTTATTTAATACTTCTTTTGTGGATTTAATAATGTTATTTAATTCTTTTTCTTTTAATTTATTTGACTTTTTTAATGGGTTCACGTGTGCTAGAAAAAGTATTTCATCAGCATAAATATTGCCTATTCCAGCGATAATGCTTTGATCTAGTAATGCTGTTTTTATAGGTATTATTTTATTCTTTATTTTTTCTTTTAAATAATTAGGTGTCAGTTTTTTATCAAATGGTTCTAGTCCTAATTCTTTTAATGGTCCTATAGTATCAATGTTTTCTTTTTGTATAAGAAACATTTTACCAAACTTCCTTGTATCCATGTATCTTAATTCTTGATTGTTATCTAGGTTAAATATAACATGTTCATGTTTATTAATTTGGTCATTTTTATTTTTAAAGAAGTATTTTCCTTCCATTCTTAGGTGTGATAATAAATAATAATCTTCTAAGTCAAAAATTATAAATTTGCCTCTTCTAGTGATATCTTTTACTTTTTTGTTTTTTAATGTTTTTTCAAATGTGTTAGTATCTGGATAGGCAATGATATTATTATATAAAACTTTTACATCATTAATTTTTGTGTTTATTAATCTTTTTTTTAAATTTTCTTTAACAGTTTCTACTTCTGGTAACTCAGGCATTTTCTTCACCTCCATAAGGATTTACACTTATTTTTACATAAGATATTTTGGTATTGCTACTTATTAATCGTTGTTTTAAATTGTTGGTAATGTTATTTCCTTCTTTAATTGTTAGGTTATCTTTGATTGATATGTCAATATTAACTTGGTAATAAGAGCCATATTTCATTATTTCTAATTCGTCTATTTTTTTTATGCGTTCATCACTTAGAATTATTTCTTTAATTAGATTTATGTATTCTTGATTTGTTTCTTTTTCTCCTATAATACTAATGATATTTTCTTTGAGAATACTAATACCAGTATAGAGGATAAAAAGGGCGACAATGATCGTTGCTAAGGGATCTGCATAATTGAATAGATGGTTATATTTGGTTAGTTTTGTTAGAAAGAAGGCGATGATTACTACAAATGTTGATAGGACGTCGGTTTTGCTTTCTTTTCCTGATGCAATTAGAATATTGTTTTTATATTGATAGCCTTTTTTTAAGATGTAAGATGCTAGGATGTATTTTAGAATTACCGTGATGAAGGAGACATAGATAACTATATTGGATGGTTTAGTGCTGTTATTTATAAATGCACTGGTAATTAGTATCAATGATAAGGCACTTATGACAAGTCCAATGATAATGCTAGTTAAATATTCTATTTTGCCATGGCCAAAGGGATGTTTACTGTCTGCCGGTTTTAGAGCCATGTGATTACCAAAAATTGCGATAATATCAGTCATTAAATCACTTAATGAATGTATGCCGTCGGCTATTAAGGATTTGAAGTTGCCTAGAAAACCAAATGTTATCTTGGATGCGACTAGAAAAGTATTTGTAATAAGGCTTTTTAGTAACACTTTATTTGTTTTATTCATATTCACTCACTTTGCTTCGTACCAATTGTTCCCAAATGAAACATCTACAACAAGAGGTACATTTAATTTATATGCACTATCCATAATATCAGTTACTAGTTTTTCCATTATTTCTTTTTCTTCTTTTGGTATATTGAAGATTAATTCATCGTGTACTTGTAATAACATTTTGCTTTTTAGTTTTCTTGTTTCTATTTCTTTATCTATTTTTATCATGGCTATTTTTAGGATGTCAGCTGCGGTGCCTTGAATTGGTGTATTTAATGCCATTCTTTCACCCATACTTCTTATCATATAGTTTTTGTTGTTTAGTTCTTCTATTATTCGTTTACGGTTGGTAATTGTTTTAACATATCCTTTTTCGTGAGCCTCAGCAATGACTTTATTCATATAATTTTTAACTCCTGGATATGTGTTAAAATAATCTTCTATAAACATTTTAGCTTCAGTTGGCGATATTCTTAAATCCTCAGATAGACCAAAACTACTGATACCATAGATAATTCCAAAGTTAACGGCTTTGGCTTTTCTTCGCATTTCTTTTGTTACAAGTTCAATAGGAACATGATTTACATCGGCTGCGGTTTTAGTATGAATGTCATATCCTTTTTTGAAGGCATCAATTAATTCGCTGACGTTTGACATATGAGCAAAGACACGAAGTTCAATTTGAGAATAATCCGAAGACATCATAACGGAATTATTTTCTGGTATAAAGGCTTTTCTTATTTGTTTTCCTATTTCATTTCTTACTGGAATGTTTTGAAGGTTAGGTTCGATTGAAGATAGTCTGCCTGTTCTTGTTTGGGTTTGTGTATAAATGGTATGTATTTTGTCATCGTTAGAGATAATTGATAGTAATGATTCTACATAAGTATAATATAGTTTGCTTAGGGTACGATATTCTAGTATTTTATCAATGATTGGATGTTTTCCTACCAGTTTATTTAAGACAGTAGAATCGGTTACATAACCTATTTTATTTTTTTTTGCAAATGGTAACCCTAATTTTTCGAAGAGGATAGTTCCAAGTTGTTTAGAAGAGGAAATATTGAATTCACAACCAGCATTGTTATATATGTCTTGGCTTATTAATTCAAGTTTTATTTTGATATCTTCTTTCATTTCAAGTAGGACGTTTCTATCTATTCTTACTCCTTCTAATTCCATTTTGGCTAAAACTTTGCTTAGTGGGAATTCAATATCTTCATATAAGTTGGTTATGTTTTCTGTTTTCATTTTATTTACGAAGGAATCCTTGTTTTCATAAATAAATCTGGCTTTCTCTATACTATTGGTTGCTAATGTGGAAATATTGGTATAATTATTATTAAGTGGAATTTCACTGCCAAGGCTATTGGCTAGATATGTGATATCTTCTTTAACATTATAGTTTAATAAATAGGCTGAAAGCATAATATCAAATGTAAAGTTAGAAAATGATATTTCGTGTTTGGTTAGGCTTGCATATACTTTTTTATAATCATAGGTGTACTTTTCTGCGCTTAGTAGAAAGGTTGGATTGTTTTTTAGGACATCATATGGGATAAATAAACTATTTTCTTCGTTATAAACGGAAGCTCCGATAATGTTGGCTAGGTGATAGTTACTGTTATCTAGTTCTATGTAAAAAGCACATGGACTAGTAATATTAATTTCTTTAATGTCTTTTACTATTTTAACATTGTTTTCTGGCTTTTTTGTTTCTACTTTGTTTTGTTGTTTTTTTAAGAAAGAATAAAATTCTAAATCATTATATATGGTTATTAATTCATCAGTGTTTTCTTTTTGTATTACTATATCTTCTAGTGTTAGACCAAGCGGAACATCTTTATAAATCGTGGCTAATTCTTTGCTGGCAAAAGCATTTTCTTTATCTGCCACTAATTTTTCATGAATGCTTCCTTTTATTTTGTCAATGTTGGCATATAGGTTTTCTATTGTATCATATTCTTTTAGTAATTTTAATGCTGTTTTTTCACCAATGCCTTTAACACCTTTGATATTATCACTGGCATCACCTTCTAAGCCTTTTAAATCAATCATCCTAATTGGTTCAATGCCATAGTTCTCATAAAAAACATCACGATTCATACGAATATAATCTTTGCTTTTTAATAATTTTACGTCAACTTTGTCAGTAATTAGTTGAAGTAAATCTTTATCACTGCTGACAATGGTGCCAATGTAATAAGGATTATTATCTATCATTTTGGCAAATGATCCTATGATGTCATCGGCTTCGTAATTGTCTATTTCATAATGTTTTACTCCCATGGCATCAAGTATTTTTTTGGCAACGGGAAACTGCATTTTTAATTCATCAGGTGTTTCAGCACGACCACCTTTATAATCAGCATATCTTTCGTGTCTAAATGTTTTGCCTTTGTCGAAAGCTACCATAATGTATTCTGGTTTTTCTTCGCTGATAATTTTATTCATCATATTGATAAATCCAAAAAGTCCATTTGTTGGAAAACCTTTAGAATTTCTCATATTGCTTCCTGAATATGCCGTGGCATAGTAACTCCTAAATAATAAATTGTTGCCATCTACTAATATTACTTTTTTCATATAATTACCTCACTTTTATATTGATTTATCACAAAATTGTTACGTTTTTTATTTAAAAATCATACTTTATTATTTGTTATGTGTATATTTATTATAATATATTAAAGCAATTATGTCAATATTTGTTCATACGTTTGTTTGAGTATTTGGTGGGAGATGTGCACTACAACAGCGTAGCAAATGTATAAAAAGAAAAAGTACTTTCTACTTTTCCTATTTTAATACTAAGTACAAAATTAATGCTAAACTTGCTAGAGTTAGAAATAAAATTCCTGTTAATTTAACATAACCTTGTTTTCTCAAGGAATCTAGTAAGTTTATTTTAAAGATGTCTTTGTCAGCATGAGTTTTTGATATTAAGACACCTTTATATGTTTTTAATTCGCTTTGATGTCCTTCTTCTAGTATGTCTTCAGGAGAAATTGTATTTAGCATGATTATTTTTTGATTTTCATAAACAGTATAATGTAGGACAATGTCTCCATATACTTTTGAAAATGTTCTATCTGTCGGTAATTTTAAATCATATTTGGTAATGCCTTCGGCTTTATTTGTTGATGTTATTACTCCCATAAAATTACCTTCTTTTAGTGCAGGGTAATATTCAAACATCAATTTTTTGTATGCCAACATATTATATTTTTTTACTGATTTTTCTTTTTTACGAAATTCATTTTCATTAACATAATCAACAATAAAATTTTGCATTAATATTCACCTTATTTTCTTAAAATTAAGTATAATACAAGGAACATTCCTACGGCAATTAATGCTCCAAGTCCTGCCATTCTTGTAAATCCTGCACGAGTACTATTGATTTGACTGAAAGATCCATATTTATTAAATGGTCTTCTTACTCTGGTATATGGTTTCATCATCTTTAAGTTGTTGCCTTGGTTAAAACTGCTTGGATCATAGTTGTTATTGGTTTTGATAATTTCAATGTCAGTATTTTCATCGATTTGTCTTTTGCTCACTTGTTCTTCTTTTACAATTTCTTTATTCTCATTCATTTTTGTTTCCATCCTTTCTTTTATTAGCACTAATCAAATGGATTTGATCAGTCATAAACTTAATTCTTTCAATTATTCTTCTTGATTTTACTTTGTCTACTCGGTTACCGACTACGCTTAGGTTTTCTTCTAGTTCTTCAATGGTTAGGTTTGAGGTGAAGAATGTTTTTAAGTTTTCTTCCATTCGATATTGAAGTATTGTTCCTAGAACTTCGTCTCTACTCCATGCTGTTGTGGTTTCGGCACCAATATCATCAATTAATAATAGTTCAACGTTTCTAATGTATTCAAACTGTCTATTATAGTCTTCATCTCCAAAGTTTGACTTTAATGTTCTTAGAAAGTCTGGAAAGAAGATGATGGCTACTTTGTGTCCACTTTTAGCTAGTTCATTTAGCATGGCACTTAATAGATATGTTTTACCACTTCCAAAGTTACCTGTTAGGTAGATTCCTTTAATTTTTTTGTCTTTTTCATAGTTGTCAAGGAAATGCTTCATCCATTTTATGGTTTCTAAGCGATTTTTATCATCGGTATAGATATCTTTCATTTTGGCATTTTTAATTTCGGTAGGCATTTCAAATAAACTAATATTTTCTTTGAATTTATTTTCTTTTTCTAATTTTTTTTGATATTTGCAAGGGATGTAGTCAAATATTAGGTTGTTACTATTTGCAGTTGGATAATAGATATATCCCTCTACCTCATGATTACATTCTAACACATTTTTGCAGTTTTGGCAATGGCTTAGTTCATTTGCTGTTTTTTGTAATTTTGATGTATATTTCATCAATTCTTTATTGGGCATATTTAGTCTGGTAACAAGTTTTTTGAAATTGGCATCTTCCATGGATTCATTGAAATATCTTTCTAATTTGAGGTCGACGTTTTTGTCAAACTTGCTAATTACTTTACTTAGGTTTTCCATATTATCTGTACTCCTTTAATAAATTGGCCATTTCTTCTTTCTCTTCTTGGCTTACTTCTTTTTTGGATATTTCTTTATCAAACCATTCTGGTAGTTTTGTTTCGATTTGTTTTTGTTTGATTTCATTTTTTTTGTGATATTTTTTGTGTTCTTTTTCGGCTAAAGTCATGGCTTCATCAACGGTTTCAATGTGAAGGCGCTGCCACTGTCCGGCGATGGTTTCAATAAAACTGCGATTTAGTTTTTTGTTGTTTACTTTTAAGGTGTAATCTAATAGGACATTAACTACGCCCGGTTTCAATTTGAAATCAACAAGTAAATCTTCGATTAGTTTTAAGTCTCTTCTTGATGGCTCTACTTTGTTATTTCTATTTTTAAGTAGGTCTTTAGGTGATGTTCTTTCAAAGTCATATATGATTTTACTTCTATTTGAACTGTCTCCAATAGGTTTTCTTAGGTATTCTGGTTGAGTTGCATCAATTAGGCTAGGTAATAATCCTCCGTTTTCAAACTGGTAATAGTTTCTGCAATTTTTTCTTAATTCTTCTTTGTTGATTAAGCCTCGTTCATTAATGCAACCTTTGATAATATTGGCCATTTTCATGACATCTAGGTCATATATGTAAGATAAGTTTATGATTAGTTCTTTGGTTTCTTTATTTAGTATTTTGTCACTGATAATGTTTTTAGGTAAGGACGAGGTTAAAAAATCAAAGTCAAAGTTGCTGTTTATATTTAGTTTTAATTTATTATATTTTCTTACGTTATCATTAATTACTTCGTAGGATGTTAGGGGGATTGAGCCAAATATTTCATTGAATGATGAGGTGATGTTTTGGTAATTGTTGGTATTTATTTTAGGCATTTTGAAGTAATTAACTAAATGTTCATACTCATTTTTACCAATATTATTGTAAAGTACAATGTTTAGAATTGGGTGATTAAATAGTTCGCTCGGGCTTATTGGGGAATATAGTTCATAGATGTAGTTATTAATGCTACCTTCACTAAAATAGGTTTTAAGTAGGCCTATGGCTTCTAGTTTTTTTCTTGCATTTACTATTTCGCTCATGGTGATGTGCATGTTGGTTAGTAAATGATGGTGGGTATATTCTTTGCTCATTAATTCTTGTTTATCAAGATCTACTAAGAATATTTTATATAAAATTATGGGGATGGGACCAATTATTGGTAGATATAACATATCTAGGACTTTTTTATCATAATCAGTTATGATACTTTTGTTTACAACAATATAAGTATCTGCTGGAAGAATTTCTCGCATATTATCACCATCTTTATCAATATTGTACCTTAAAATGTTGTTAAAGTCTATATTTTTTAAAGTAAATTATGTTAAGTTTAATATAATTAAAAAAAGAAGTAATTTTTTTTAATTGTTTAATTGTTTTTTAAATAGTTAATTACTTCATCAAAGGTGTGGACTTTGATTATTTTCATGTTATAGTTATACTCGTTTTTTACTTGAATGGCTTCTTCATAGTTTTCTTCTGGTACGAAGATTATATCAATATTTTTTTTGCTTGCACCGATTATTTTATATTTGACTCCACCTATTTCGCCAATGGTACCATCTTTTTCTATCGTGCCTGTGCCTGCGATGGATTTTCCTTTTATTAAATCTTCGCTTGTAATGTTTTCATAAATGCTTAGAGTTAACATCATACCGCCTGAGCTACCACTTTCGCTTTGTTTGAATTTTAAGGTTATGGCTGGGGCTAAATCATAATCATAGTCTGTTACAACGACCACGCCAATTTTACCGTCTTTACCAACTTTGCAACTGGCATCTTTATTTGTTCCATCACGGTTGATTACAAAATTTATGGTATCATTATAATTACTTGAGGATACGATGTCATTTATTTCTTTGGAATGTTCGATAGCACTACCATTTGCTTTTAATATTTTGTCTCCTATTTTGAAATCACATGTGGATTCTTCCGTGATTCCTAGTATGTAGTGGGTTTCTCCAGTTATTTTAATTTGTTTGTTGGCATGAGTATAGGCAACATATATGGCTGTATCTATGGAGTTATTCAACATTATTTTGTTTCTTAATTCAATTTCTTCTCTACTTTCGTTACTTATTTGTCTTTCGCCGTTATCAAATAAGTCCCATTTGTTTGAAAATTTTGTTATAAGGTAAGTTGGGATAGTTGCTTTTATTTCTGTTGCATACATTAGGTAGAGGTTGCCATTTACTTTATTTCTGGTGTCAACGTTTACTCGATCACTTATGTCAATTGTGCCTCCTGGGGCTAGGATGTAAAACGGGAGTTCATAATTGAAGATAAAATAGATTAATATTAAGATAAAAATTGTAATGCAGTTTTCTTTTAACCAACTTTTTATTTTGCTCATTTGCTCACCTACTTTAATTTATGTTTTTTTAATGCAATTTATTTCATATAATGAAGTGTGATATTATGAAAAAAAAAGATATTTTTATTATTGTTTTGCTTATTTATTTACTTATTCAAATAGTTGAATTTAAGAAGGTTGTTTTTGAGGCAGGAACTTTGGCCATTGATATTTGGAAGAATAATTTGGTTCCTTCTTTGTTACCTTTTTTTATTATATCTAATATTTTGATTAATTACAATATTGGATTTTATTTGTCTAAGTTAATGGATCCTATTTTTACAAAGATATATAAGATTAATAGTAACTCTACTGTTGTTTTAATGTTTAGTATGATTTCTGGGTTTCCTAGTAATGCTAAGTATACGAGGGAAATGTATGAGAATGGTAGTTTGAGTAAGAAGGAAGCTGAGAAGATACTTATTTTTTCGCATTTTTCTAATCCTTTGTTTATTTTGGGGACTTTGGCTGTGATGTTTCTTAAGAATGAGAAACTTGGTTTTATTATTTTGATTAGTCATGTGCTTGGTAATTTTATTTTGGGATTTATTTTTAGAGATTATGCTGTTAGTGGAGAGGTCAGTGGAGATGTGTGTCTTAATGATAAGAAGTTTAGTAAAATTTTTGTTAATTCTGTTAAGAAGGGAATGGATAGTTTGATTTTGATTCTTGGTACTTTAATATCTTTTTTGGTGCTATCTAAGGTTGTTGTAACTAAAATTAATACTAGTGTTTATAATGAAATGTTAATTATGGGGTTATTTGAGGTTACTAGCGGGTTAAAGTATTTGGCTAGTTTGAATTTGAGTGATATTTATAAAACAATAATATCTACATTCTTTTTGTCATTTGGGGGGTTATGTGTGCAAATGCAAGTTATTAGTAGTTTAGATGGAACTGGGATTTCTTGGAGACCATACATGGTGGGGAGGGTTTTGCATGGAATAATTTCTAGTATTTTAGCCTTTTTGTTATATATGTTTTATTTTGGCTTGTTTTGATAGTGCTTCTTTGGCGGCTTGTTGTTCGGCACCTTTTTTAGAGGATGCTTTGCCTTTTCCGTAGATAATTCCATCTACTTTGACAATGCATTCAAATGTTTTTTGGTGGGCTGGGCCATATTCATTAATTATTTCATATTCAACGCTTTTTTTGACGGTTTGAACTAGTTCTTGCAACTCTGATTTGTAATCGTTCATGAATTTAGTGCCCACTTCTAGATAGGGAATAATTTTGTCTAATACAAATTTTTTAGCGACTTCTAGGCCTTTATCTAGGTATAGGGCTCCAGTAAAGGCTTCAAAGACATCTGCCATGATAGTTTCGTTGGCTTTTATAGTATCGCCACTTCCAAGAAGTATATATTTGTCAAAGTTTAAATCACTGGCATATGTATATAAGGCTTGTTCACATACGTAAGCGGCACGAGTTTTGGTCATGTCTCCTTCTTCAAAGGTTTTTTCTTTATAAAGATAGTCGCTCATGATTAGTTCAATGACAGCGTCTCCTAAGAATTCTAATCTTTCATAACTGGGTATGTCGTGTTCATTACTATAAGAGGTATGTGTAAGGGCTGTTTGGTATAAATATTCTTTATCTGTATTAATGTTTAAGTTATCTAATAGTTCCATGATAAAACCACCTTTCTTATTAATTATATCACAGATATGTGTAAATATTTATTTTTTTTGGTTAATATTTTTTAATGTGTAAAGAAGAAAAAAAGTTATTTGCATATTTTATTTGGCATGTTATAATTATGGAGAGGTGCATTATGACAGAGACGTTAGTTAATTATTTTGTAGAATTGTTTAAAGGTTTAGATAAGAATTTAATTATTTTTATTATTTCTTTATTGCCAATATTGGAGCTTAGGGGGGGATTAATTGCGGCAAGTTTGCTTAGGCTTCCTTTTGTTAGTTCATTTGTTATATGTTTTGTTGGTAATATTTTGCCGATTCCTTTAATTCTTTTATTTTTGGATAGGGTGTTTGAACTTTTAAAGAAAAATAAGGTTATAAAGAAATTGATAGATAAGTTGGAGAAAAGGTCTTTAGATAAGAGTGAGCAGATAAAGAAATATCAATATTTTGGATTGTTTCTTTTTGTGGCTATTCCGCTTCCTGGGACAGGGGCATGGACAGGGTCAATGATTGCTTCTTTAATGGGGATGAATCGCAGAAAATCGTTTGTGGCTATTGCTCTTGGTGTTTTGGGTGCTGGAATAATTATGAGTATTTTCTCTTATGGAATTTTATCTAATATAATAAAATAAAGGTGCTTAGGGTTTTAGCACTTTTTTGCTTGGTTTACTATGCTGTTTAATTAGGTAAATTAAACTGACTTTAAAAAAGATACATTTTATTGATATGAACCCCGTTTCTTGGACATAGGAAACGAGGTTCATATCATATGTTGTATCTTTATTTTTTTGAGTTATATAGTTTTTTTACTTCTTTGATAGTTAGAGGGCGATATTCACCAGTTTTAACTCCATCTAGGGTAAGGAAAGAATATTTTTCTCTTTTTAGTTTTATTACTTCATGGCCTAAGGATTCAAACATTTTTCTTACTTGTTGGTTGTGTCCTTCGTGAATTGTTATTTCTACAATGCTATTATTTTCTTTTTTATTTATTTTTCTTAGTTTGACTTTGGCTTTGCTTGTTTTGTAGTTATCTATGAGGATGCCGTTTCTTAATTTTTTTATTTCATAGCCTGTTACGATGCCTTTTACTTTGGCAACGTAGGTTTTGTCGATGTTGTATGATGGGTGCATTAACATATTGGCAAGGTTGCCATCGTTGGTTAAAAGTATTAGCCCAGTGGTATCATAATCGAGTCTGCCTATTGGATATATTCTAGCATTTGTTTTAACAATATCTGTAACTGTTTTTCTGTGTTTATTATCTGATACGGCGGAGATTACTTCTCTTGGTTTGTTTAGTAAGTAATATTCATAACTTTTTTTGTTGTCTATAACGGTACCTTCCACTAATATTTCATCACTGTTTTTGACTTTAGTGCCCAGTGTGGTAATAATGTTACCATTGATGGAAACTTTGCCATTTGTAATTAGTTCTTCAGCTTTTCTTCTTGAGCAGTATCCTGAAGTGGCTATAACTTTTTGTAATCTTTCCATAGGAACCCCTTTCTATTTATAATTTATCATATATTGTGATTAAGGAAATTGTTTTTTGTTATTTTTATTTTATTTGACTATGAGTTGACACTGTTAAATTTAGGTTTGATGCCTTTTTTGTCTTTTTTCTTGAATAGGTCGTGATATATATCAAAGTAATCACTTACATAAATTATGTTTAAATTATCGGTGATTTCGTTGCTTAAAGAAATGACGTCTCTTTTATTAGTCATAGGTAAGTATATTTTGTTTATACCTGAAATTTTTGCTGAGATAAGTTTTTCTTTAATTCCCCCGACTGGTAAGATGGTACCTCTTAGAGTTATTTCTCCGGTCATGCTTATGTTACTTGGGATAATTCTATTTGTGAGTAGGCTTATTATTGCCGTTACAATTGAGGTGCCAGCAGATGGTCCATCTTTTGGAATGGCGCCTTCTTCAAAGTGAATGTGAAAATCATTTTCTTTAAATTTGTTATAATCAATACCGAAAATGGATGTATTGCTTTTTATATAGCTTAAGGCTATTTTAACACTTTCTTTCATGACGTCGCCTAGCATTCCTGTCATTTCTAAATTTCCTTTACCCGGGTAGGAGGTGATAGATACTTTGATAATGCTTCCTCCATAGTTAGTGCAGGCAAGAGCATTAATGATGCCGGTTTTATTGTTTTTAATGTTGTCTGCGTTTAGATATTTTGCTTCTCCTAAGTAATTTTCGATGTTGTTTTTATCTATGTGATAATTGGTTTGGTTATCAAGTAGTTTGATGGTTACTGCACGGAATATTTTATCAATTAGTCTTGTTAATTCTCTTACTCCGCTTTCTTTGGTGTAATTGGTGATTATTTGAATGAGTACATCATCTTCAAATGTTATTTTGTTTGAATCAATGTTATATGTTTTATAAGCATTTTTAATAATGTAGTTTTTGCAGATACTTAATTTTTCGTATATGGTGTAGGTGGATAGTTCGATTATTTCTAGCCTATCTTTTAAAGCATCTGGTATGGTTTCTTTAGAGTTTGCGGTTAAGATAAACATGACTTTGGATAGGTCAAATTCTTCTTCAATGTAATTGTCTATAAATATATTATTTTGTTCTTTATCTAGAATGTCTAGTAGGGATGATGCTGGATCGCCACGATAATCTTTGGTCATTTTGTCTACTTCGTCGATTAGGAATACGGGATTGTTGCTACCTGCTTTTTTTATGCCTTGAATAATTTTACCTGGGTTTGCCCCGAGGTAAGTTCTTCTGTGTCCTACAATTTCGGCTTCATCGTGAACACCACCGACGCTTATTTTAACGAATTTTTTATCTAGGGCATGAGCAATGCTTTTGGCTAAGGTGGTTTTTCCAGTTCCTGGAGGCCCTACTAAGCAGATAATTGGACTATTTAATCCTTTTGTGTTTTTAGAAACAGCAACATATTCAATGATTCTTTGTTTTATTTCTTCTAGTCCATAATGGCTTTCGTTTAATCTTTGTTTTATTGTTTGTAGATTGGTATTATCTTTGGTTGATGTTTGCCATGGCAATTTTAATAACCAGTCTATGTAACTTCTAATAATGGTTATTTCTGGAGATGTTTGGGCTGTGATAGTATATTTATTTAATTCTTTGTTTAATTTAGTAATAACTTCTTGGGGGGCATTTAGGGAAGCTATATCTTGTTTTAATTTTTCAATATCACTTTCTTTGATATCTGTTTCTCCTAGTTCGTTTTTTATAATTTTTAGTCTTTCTCTTAGAACAAATTCTTTTTGGCTTTCCTCGAGATTTTTTTTAAGTGTTGATTCTATTGAGTCTTCTAGTTTGATGGTTTCTATTTCTTTGTTTATATCTTCAATAACCATTCTGGTACGAACCATAGGATTAATAATATCAATATATTTTATTTTTTCGTTGTATGGTATTTGTAGTTCGTAGGCAATTATATCACTTAATATGTTAATGTTTTTAATACCATTTGTTCTGCCAAGGACACTGTTACTCATCATGGATGATATTTCAATATAATTGTTTAGGTCTCTAAATAGAATTCTTCTTAAGGCACTGGCTTCAAACTCATCATATTCGTAATTTTCAGTTGGTGTAACAAAGGCTTCAAGTTCTTTTCTTTCATTTTCAATATAGTTTAATATTTGGACTCTTTCAATACCAAGAATAACTAATCTAACAATACCGTTTGGTAATTCAATTTTGGATTTAATGCGACCAAGGATGGCTATTTTGGTAAGTTCATTTAAAGATGGTTTTTCTTCTAGCGGGTCTATCATGTTGATGAGTAAAATATGTCCGTCATGATTTAGTTCCGCATTTCCTAGAATATTTTTGTCTCTTTCGTTGTTGATTTCAATGCGAAGTTCATTGTTTGGAAGTAATATAACATCTCTTAAAAATATGATTGGCAGGTTTGTTTTAACCATTCTTGATGCACCTCGAATCTATATGAAAATGAAAATAGGAGATAATAACTCAAATAATTAATATTTTAGTAATTACCTCCTTCACTTGTCTATTTATTATACATAAAAAAAAATATATATCAAGTATATTTGACATATATTTTTGTAAATTTTTGTTATTTTATTTATTACTTATTTTAGGATGTTTGATTAGGTTTTTTAATCTTTCTACTAGGTTAACAACGTATGGACTAATCATATACATAATGGTAAATGTTAGGGTTGTTGTGAAGATAAAGATTAGTCCTAAAACTACGATGCATATAAAGATATTATTTATATTAAATAATAAATATGGTTCTATATACATTACAAGATATCCTAATATGACAAAGGCTAATGTAGCAAGGATATATGGGGATAGAAATTTAAGAAGGCTAATGTTTTTGAATATTTTTGTTTTTAATAAACGGCATTTGAGGAAGATGTTTAATACAAAGGCGATTATGGTTCCTATTAATACACCATCTATTTTATAAAATTGGATTAAGATAATTGATAATACGACGTTTGTTAGGGCACATAATAAAGTGTGCTTTTTGTTATCTTTGAATAATCCGTTGGCATCAATAATAGATAGAAGTGGATAATATATGACTATCATAAATAGACTCATTGTGAATAAGAATACTGTTTTGTAACTTAATATATAATTGATATCTTTAATCCATACCATGATGAAACTTCTAATACCAATAGCAAATGTTAAACATGTTGATATTGATATAATTATAAATAAGGCTTGTAATTCTTTAAATAAGCTATAGGCTCTTTTGGCCTCTTTTTTGGCAAAGACATTACCAAATGATGATACTGATGCCCAGTTGACACGTGATGTTATTTCTTCTAGGTATCGTAATATGAAGTTGTATGATGTATATATGCTAACTGCGACTGGTCCTATAAAAAACATAATTAAAACAGCATCAACATTGTTCAAAACTAAGTAGCCCACTTGGGACCAAATGAGGTCTTTAGTCATTTTGGCCATGGATGTATTTCTATTGCTTACTTCTTCTAACCAGTTATATCTTTTTTTAACAACGATGCGCATGACTATTTCTTCGATTATTTTAATTATTAAGATTAAAATAGCTATTGATTCAAGGCTTCTAAATTTAACAATAACAAATATTGTTAGGATATCACATAGAAGTTTCATAAAGTTGTTGACAATGGAGTGGATATATTTTTCTTGATTTGCCATAAGGACGGCTCCGTAAGTTTGAGTTTTCCCAAAATAGGCTATTAGATATGAAGTTGATATGACAATAAAGCATATTAGTGCTGAGTTGCGATAAGGGTCATTATTGTAGTAAATGAATAGACCTAAACTTACTAAGAAGATTATTCCTAAGATAATTGAGCCGATTATCTTGTAAATATATCTTGCTCCTGAATAAATTCGATTAACATCATTTTTATTCTTTTCTGCAAAGGGTTTGTATAGGCTATAGGTAACAGCTTCGGAAAAACCCGCTTGGGCTAGAAAGACGTAGGAAATTAACTGGGTAATGAATTGGTAGTAACCATTTCCTACATCGCCAATATATTTAATAAGATAATTTACTTTGATTAATCCTACTACCCCGATTAAAAGATATGGCATAATGTCAAAAAACATATTTAATGCTATTTTTTTTGTACGCACGCTTAAAACACTTCCTTACTATTTATACATCACAAGAGCTGAGAAGCAATATATTTGTTCTTCACCGAAAACGGAAGCACTGACATCAAATTTTATATCAATGACCTCGATTTCTTCTTTTAGAAAATTATTAATGCTTTCTTCTAAATCTTTCTCATGTGATTCATCAAATACTTTTACTTTCATTTTATCACCATATTAATAATAAAATATGATTAATAATTATTTTGTCGTTTTATAATAAATAATTTTTTTTATTCCTTCGTTATCAGTATACTTGATTACAAATTTAAAATTAACTACAACTTCTTCGATATCTTGGTTGCTTTCAAAGGAGCCATTTAATTCTAATTTGGAATTATCATTTGACCTCAAAGTACCTTTTTCATTAAATATGCCAAGCGATGGATATACTTCATTAGTTATTTGATTATGAACAACTAAGACTTGCATTTCGTTTAAGTCTTCTTGGGCAGCACTTAGAATAATATTGTAATTAATGAATGATTTTTCTTTTTTTAAATTAATGTTGATTTTTAATGGTAGATTTTCATCATTTGTGAACATATTTGAGGAAAATAATTGTTTTTTATAGTTGATATATTGTTCTTTATATGCTTCTTTGTTTTCACAGCCACATAAAAACATGCAGGTAAATATTATTACTAATATTTTTTTCATGATACACTCCTTTTATTTTGTAATAATAATTATATCATGAACTCATAATTTTGCAAGTTTTTTTGGTGGATGTGTTTGATATTAATATTGTACTTATACTTATTAACATACAGAAGATGCTTAAGATAAAAGTTGTTTTATCAAAATTATGAATTAGTATCACAATTAGGTTTGAGGCTGTATGGGCAACAATCGAGTCTATTATGTTTTTGTTTTTTTGGTATAATGTGCCATATACTAAGCCTACAATGAATGCATATAAAGATTTGATTAAATCAAGGTGTATGACCGAAAAAATAAGGCTACTAATTAATATTGTACTTTTTTTGTTATTAAATTTATTGAGGCTATCACATAATAATTTTCTAAATATAATTTCTTCTAATATTGGACCTATTATGCAGGTTGAAATAATTAGGATATAAATGTTATATTTGTTTGAAATAGCTTTGCCATTTAAAATAGTAAGTAAGTTAAAGAATACTGTAAATGAGACGGCAAAATAGATATATGGGTAGTTCTTTTTTAAGCTGGGTGAATTTATTTTGATGTGGTATTTTTTTATTAGGAAAACGATTAGAATAATATTAATTACAATGCTAATAATACTTACGTGATGGATAATATAGTATTCTAGTCTTTCTTGGTTATAACATGCATAAAGGAATGTTATTAAAAATACCAGCCCCATTTCAATTAAAATATAAACTAAACATTTTAAACTTGATAATAATTGTTTTAAATAATTCATAATACCCTCATATTGTATTTATTTTTTATTTACATTTTTTAATATACCATCAATAGTTAACATTTTGCTATCCACTTCTTCGAGTGAAACTTCTTTTTGTGGTTCTTCTAAATCTTTGTCTTCTTTTTTATTA
The DNA here is from genome assembly GCA_000432575.1 of Clostridium sp. CAG:762. Taxonomy (GTDB): domain Bacteria; phylum Bacillota_I; class Bacilli_A; order RF39; family UBA660; genus CAG-762. Next base: position 2,756 of record HF996801.1, on the reverse strand, counting down.
AAATTGTCTTTGGTTATTAGATTACACACTTTGAAGGTGGTGTTTATTTTATCTTTTACAATGTAACTGCCATTGCTGAGGCGATCCATGATAGCAATATCATTTATTTTAATGTATTTGATATAATTGTCTGTAACTATGCCAAGGTTTTCTTTACCTGAAAGAAGATAGACATTTATAATTTTACTAGGATTGCTTTTAATTTCTTTCATTAGTAGGGTTCCACGGTTTGCTCTTGTTCCCTGCTCTAATTCTTCAAACTTTAATCTTTTTGCAGTGCCTTTATCAGTAATTATTGAAATATAAGTTGTGTTATCAAACAGTTCTCCACTTACAACTATGTCATTTTTAAGATTAATTGATTTTACTCCTGCTGCTTTGATACCTACTGGAGATACTTCATTTGTTTTATACCATAGGCCATATCCATTTTTGGTTGCTATAAAAATGTTTTCTTTATTATCATAAGATACATTAACAACTTCGTCATTGTCTTTTAACTTCATCATATTTATTGGTTTAGAATATCTTTGAACTTTAAATTCATTTAATTTTGTCCTTTTTATCATACCATTTTTACTGAATGAGGTGATATATATAGATGCATTAAAATCGTATACGGGCATGCCTTTGATAACTTTTTCTTCACTGCCAAGTGGGATAATGTTGCTTACGTGTTTGCCTAGATCTTTCCATTTTGCATCAGGAATTTCATACACTGGTATATAGAGATAATTACCAAAATTTGTAAATAATAAGATTGTATCTAAGGTGTTAATGTTATATATTCCTATAACATAATCATTTTCTTTAAGTTGAGTGTCTTCACCATTATTGGATAAATAGCCACGAGATGATACTCTTTTAATATAGCCTTGGTTAGTTAAAACAACGTAAACATCTTCTTTTGGTAACATCAATGTGTTGTCTATTTTAATTTCTTCTACTCTTTCTTTTATTTCTGTCAATCTTGGAAGGGCATATTCTTTTTTTATTCGTCTTAATTCTTCTTTAATTACGCTCATTAATTTACCTTCATCTTTAATTATTTCTTCTAGGTAATTAATTATTTTTGTTAGATTTGCTTGCTCTTCTTCAAGTAATACAATATCGGTATTACTTAATCTATACAACTGTAAGGTTACGATGGCCTCGGCTTGTTCTTCGGTAAAGCCAAACTTAATCATTAAATTTTCTTTAGAATCGGTTTTATTTTTACTAGCTCTTATAGTTTTAATAACTTCATCTAAAATAGATACTGCTTTTATTAATCCTTCTACAATGTGATATCTAGCTTTAGCATGAGCTAAATCAAATTCGCTTCTTTTATATACTATTTCTTTTTGGTGTCTGATGTAGGCATCAAGGATACCCAGGATGCCAAATAGCTGAGGTCTTCTATCTACTATAGCTAGCATATTAAAATTATATGTTGTTTGAAGTTCGGTGTTTTTAAATAGATATGCTAAAATAAGTTCAGGGTTAACGTCTTTTTTTAGTTCAATGGTTATTTGTAAGCCATCTTTATCTGTTTCATCGCGAACTTCAACAATGCCATCTATTTTTTTATCAATTCTTATTTCATCAATTTTTCTTACAATATTAATTTTAAATACATCATAAGGTATTTCTGTAACAATTATTTTGTTTTTTTCAATTTTAGTTCTGGCTTTGACTACAATTTTACCTTTTCCTGTTTCGTAGGCACTTCTAATACCATCAATACCTTCAATAATACCTCCAGTAGGAAAATCGGGTCCTTTTACAATATTCATAATTGTTTCTAATCGACAATTAGGATTATCTATGCGATATATTGTTGCATCAATTACTTCTCCTAAATTATGTGGCGGAATATTTGTTGCATATCCTGCTGAAATGCCCATAGCTCCATTGACAAGAAGATTAGGATATCTTGCTGGCAAAACAGTTGGTTCTAATTCTTTATCATCAAAATTTGGGGCAAAGGCAATTGTATTTTTATCAATATCACGTAGTAACTCGCCACTTAATTTAGATAATCTTGCTTCAGTGTAACGCATTGCTGCAGCTCCATCACCATCGATAGAACCATTGTTACCATGCATATCAATATGTGGAATACGCATTTTCCATGGTTGACTCATTCTAACCATTGCTTCATAAATTGACGAGTCTCCGTGCGGATGATATTTACCAATCACTTCTCCGACCGTTGACGCACTTTTATAGTAGTCTTTATCATATGTTTTTTTTGTTCTATACATGGCATATAGAATTCTTCTTTGTACTGGCTTCAATCCATCTCTAACATCAGGGATGGCTCTATCTTGAATTATATATTTAGAGTATCTGCCAAATCTATCTCCCATGATTTCTTCTAATGTATAATCGTATATTTTTTGTATTATATTTTCCATTTTTTCACCATACCTATTAACATTATACCAAAAAAAACTAATATTTTAAAGATACTTTACATTTTTTATTTACATCTCCTCGCGGAGATGCGTTATCTACATATAAAGAGATTGGGTAATCTTCTTCATAGTAGATGTTTTCGACAGGTGCTGCCGAATTTTTTTGTTTTTTACTTTTGCTATGCTGTTTTAGTTCTTTAGTTTTGTTTTATGCAAAATTGTCTTTTATATATAATTTTAATCCTTCAAACATGATGTTGATGCTGGCATTTAAATCTCTATCTATAACTGAATTACAACTTTTACAAATATATTCCCTTTCCTTTAAATCTTTATATTTTGTGTCTTTGTGGTTGC
>HF996800.1 GCA_000432575.1 Clostridium sp. CAG:762 | reverse complement strand
AATAAAAAATATCTTAAATGAAAAAGTTCCTTCGTTAACTGAAGGTGGATATGACTTTGTTGATGTAAGAGATGTCGCTAAAGGTATTATTAATGCTTGTACTAAAGGTAAAAAAGGAGAAGGATATATTTTATCAGGTGAATATGTAACCATAAAAAAAATAGCTGATTTAGTATGCGAGTATGGTGCTATAAGACCAATAACAAAAGTTGTTTCAATAAATATGGTTAAAAATATTGCTCCTTTATTTGAACTATATTATAGACTTAGAAAAAAAACACCATTATTTACTAAATATTCATTGTATACATTAAAGGCCAATGCTAACTTTACAAATGCTAAAGCAAAAAAGGATTTAGATTACCAAACAAGAAATATTGAATATACAATTAAAGATTTAGTTAATGAAATAAAAAGTAATAATAATTTATAAAATAAGGATATTCCTGTAATTGGTAGGAGAATGATATGAAAGACAAATTAAAAATACTTGCAATGATAATATTTGGAATTATAATATGAATTTTTTCAATATTGCTTGCAATTTTTTTTAAAAGATAAATTATTTGTTAATCATTTTTCTATTTCTAATCTATCATTAAAAGATAAATGTTTATTCTTCATAATACTCAAACTCCTTTACAAATAAGAATAAGCATCATCAAGTTAATTATTATATTACATTGTAGGAGTAATTTCTACTCTAAAAATTTGTATTATGAAATTCCATCTTTTGCAACTAAGAAAATAGAAAAAGATTACCATTTTTTCATTTTTCTTGTAAAATCAGGCAAAAGTATGTTATAATTACCTTGCAGTAAAAAAAGCTCTGGGGGGATATTATGGAAAATAACAACAATTCTTCAGTACAATATGTACTAGATAGAGAGGGTAGTAAAAAAATAACTGGTTTTGCATCAATTGATAGACCATGGTTAAAATATTATGATGTTTTGCCAGAAGATATTAAAGTACCTGATTTATCACTTTATGAATTTATTTATGATAATAATAAAAATAATTTACAGAATTATGCATTGAACTATTATCATAATCGTGTTACATATGCTAGTATGTTTGATAAAGTTAGTAAACTTGCTTATCAATATAGTAAATTAGGTATTAAAAAGGGCGAAGATGTGCCAATATGTATGTTATCTACTCCGGAATTGGTTTATTCATTTTTGGCATTAAATAAAATCGGGGCAGTTCCTTGTATGATTAATCCTGCTAATGGAATAGTAAGATTAAGAGAGCATTTAAAAACAACGAATGCGAAGTATTTGATTACAGGAGATATTTTCTCAAATCAAATAAATGAGGTAATAAATGATACTTTTATTGATAATGTTATTGAGTTTACATTTGCTAATTCTATGCCAAATAATATGTTAAAACTAAAAACAAAAGCAAAGTTAAAATTAGGTTTACCTACTATTAAATGTCGTGGGGATTTAATTGATGGAGATAAACTTTTGAATGAAAAAATAACCGGTTATTATAGACCAACAGCCACGCATGAAGAAAATGATGTATGTGCTAAAGTTTATACCAGTGGAACAACTGGTAATCCTAAGGCTATCATGTTATCAAATAAAAATTTTGTTTCGATGATGATTGAATATTCTTTAATGGGTGTGAAAATGGAACATGGAGAAAAGTTTATGAGTGTTATTCCACCTTTCTTCCCATATGGTATTTGTAATTCAATATGTGTACCACTTAGTCTTGGTTTAGAAACTGTGTTAATTGCAAAATTTGATGCTACAATATTTCCTAAAGTATTTATGGAATATAAACCACAGCATATTAATGGAGTACCTAAGTATTATGTAAGATTAATGTCAGATCCAGTAAGCAAGGATGCAGATATTTCATTTTTTAAAAATGCTGGGTGTGGAGGTGCTGGAATAAATGCTGAAGATACTTTAAAAGTTCATGAATATTTTCGTACTCATGGTTCAAAAGCAATTCTTAACAATGGATATGGTGCTAGTGAAACAGCATCTGCAGCATCGGTTCAAACAGATACTTGTCATAAGATGGGAAGTGTTGGTATTCCTTTAATATTAAGTGATGTTTCAATATTTAAAAAAGGCACTGATGAGGAATTGTCATACTTAGAAAAAAGTGAGGGTGAAGTATGTATTTCAGGGCCTACAGTTATGTTAGGATATTATAACAATGAAGAAAAAACTAAAAAAGCATTAAAATTACATAAAGATGGTAAGATATGGTATCATACTGAAGACAAAGGATATATGGATGAAGATGGCGAATTATTTATTATAGGAAGATATGGCAGATTAATTTTAAGAAGAGGTATGTCTATAAATCCAAACGATATTGAAGAAGAATTATCAAAATTAGATGAACTTGAGAAAGTAGTAGTTGAAAAGGAAGCAGATCCTGAGTTCGTTGAGGTTCCAGTAGCCTGTTTGAAACTTAAGAGTGGTATAAATGAACAAGAGGTACTTGCTAAATTGAATCAAATATGTAAAGATACTTTACCACCTTATGCTTGGCCACATAATTATTATAAATTAGATGATGTACCTTATTTACCTGGAGATAAGATAGATCATGTTACGATAGAAAATAATATTAAGAATAAAGTTTATACTAAAATATTAAAAAAATAATAATATTAAAGGAGAATAAAAATGGGAGCAGGAGTGTTACTCACGATTGGTAGTTTATTATATATAATATTACTAGTAATTGTTTATTACTCTAAAGAAAAAATGCCAACTTTGGAAAATAAAATATTTAAAATGATTATGATGACTAGTTTAGTTGGAATTATTATTCATTTGTTTTTATACATGTTAATGATAGGAATAGGGACTAGTAACATAATAACAATACTAATATCTAAATTATATTTGGTATATTTAGTTACGTGGATGATATTATTTACTTTATATGTTTTTATCGTATCTTCTAAGGATAAACAAACAATTGAAAAAACATATAAAAATGTTATGCAAATTATTGTGGTAGTAATATTGTCTTTATCAGTAGTGATATTTATGCTTCCTTTAAATTTCCATTCTACTATTGGTCAGATGTATTCTTATGGTTATGCTGTATATTTTGTTTATTTAATCTCGGCTGTATTAATTATTCTAAATAATATTTGTTTATTTAAAAATATTAGAAGAATTATAGATAAGAAATATGCTCCACTTCTTTTATATATGTTTCTTGGGACAGTGGTAATGATAGTACAATATAATACTCCATGGATTCAACTTATTACATCCCTTGAGGCTTTTATTGTTATGCTTATGTATTTTACTATAGAAAATCCGGATATTAAGACTATTAAGGAGTTAACTTATTCTAAGGAAATGTTAGAAAAAGCAAATAATGCTACAATGAATAGTTTAAATAATTTATCTTTGACAATTGGTTCTTCATTAAAGAAATTGTTTATGTTTGGTAATAAAAAGATAGATAAAAATAATATAGAAGAAGTAATAGATGAAACAGATAATATGAAGAAGATAGCTGTTGAATTGGTGGATCAAATAAATGGTATTATTGATTTATCTAAGATAGAGAGTAGTAAGTATGAACTTGTTAAGAATAATTATAATTTATATGAATTGGTTGTTCAAATAAGAGATTTATTTAATTCTAAACTGGGTAATAAAAAAATAAAGATTAAAGATAATATTAAAGAAGATATGCCTAATGTTTTATATGGGGACTCTGAAAAGATAAAACAAGCAGTAATTTATTTGTTTAATAGTTTAATAACTAATTATAATATTAGTAATATGGAATATAGAGTATTTACTTTAAAGGTAAGAAGTTTATGTCGTTTAAAGATAAGTTTAATTTTAGATTATAAAGAAATAGAAGAATATTTAGAAAATAAAAATGGAAAACAGATAATAAACTTAAAGGGATTAGATTATAAGATATTAGAAAAATTAATTACTTTATTACATGGAAGTTATGATGTGATAATAAGTAATAATAAAGTAGCATTTACTATTTCGATAGATCAAAAGGATGTATTAGAATATAATAATATTAATAATATAAAGGAAGAAAAGAGAAGTAAGATAGATATTTTTAATGCTAGTGATAAGAGAATACTTATAGTAGATGATAATAGAAATAAAATAAAAGAAATAGTTAGGATGTTAACACCTTATAATATAGATGTAAGTGTAGCACATGATTATCGAGAGTATAATGATTTATTATATAGTAATAAAACATGGGATTTGATATTGTTAGATGATATGATGCCAGATTCTAAAAAGTTTGAATATTTAGATTATAATCATTTAAATAATCAAGTATTTGAAAGGATAGAAAAAATAGCAGGATATAAAATAAGTGTTGTTGTTATGCTTACACCAAATAAGATAGGAATAGAAAAAAGATATGAGAATGCAAAGATAGATTATATATTAAAACCAATTGATGAGGTAAAATTAAATAAGATATTAAAAAAATATTTGTTAAATAATAAGTAGTTGCTTAGTTTTTATAAAAATGCTATAATAAACAAGTTAATTTGTGAGGTGATTATTTTGTTAAAAGTAATTGCGTTTGATTTTGTGGGAGTTCTTGTTAATGAAAAGGATATTGATTTAGGGGAACAGGAAGATAAATTGGAAAGAAAGTTTGGATCTAATTTAAATGATGAAGATTATCTTACTTTTGCAGAGCAAACGTTGAAAATTAATAATAAGGAAGCAATTGATGTTACAAAGAATATAATTAATAAATTATATAAAGTAAGGGATGCTGATATTTTTACTAAATTAAAAAATAAATATAATAATATAAAAATTATTATAGCAACGAATCATTTATCTTACGTAGAAGAATTTATTAATAAATATTTTGATACAACTTATCTTGATGATGTTATAATCTCTGCGAATATAAATAAAATAAAACCGAATGCTAACTTTTATAATTTTATATTAGAAAAATTTAATATAAAATCTAAAGAATTTTTATTTTTGGATGATAATGTAGAAAATATAGATGGTGCAAATAAATTAAATATAAGGACAATTAAAGTAGAAAAAAACATGAATTTATATGAAGAAGTATGTAAATTTATAAGTAATGTAAGGAATTGTAAAAATTAATACAATTGTGAATATAAATAATATTCTTTAGTATATAACAATAAAAAATATTTAAATTTATTGACAACTTATATTTTTAATAGTAAAATTAGTATATATTTTGACATTGAAATTATTATAGTAGTTAAATATAACCTTTAAAGAGAAGAATAGTCATGGCTGAAAACTATTTTAGTAGTGTATTTAATGAATTTCAAATAATGGAGTTAAAACGTAGATGAAGCGTTAATTCTAATAAAGAGCTAGGTAACTAGAAAAAAGGTGGTACCGCGGATATTACAGTAATTCGTCCTTTATGGATATTACTGTTTTTTTATGGAGGGATATTATGTTAGAAAAATTAGAGCAAATACGTAATTTGGGTCTACAAAAGATAGAGGAAGCTAAGTCTATCATAGAATTACAAGAGATAACTAAATCTTTAATGGGTAAGAAAAGTGAATTAACTGAGGTACTTAAAAATATGTCTTCTTTAACTAATGATGAAAAGAAGAATATTGGTATTGTTATTACTGAGATTAAGGATGTTTTTAATAAAAGAATAAAGGAAAAGGAAGAAGTTTTAATTGCATCTAAGAGTGTTTTGGAAGAACCTCTTGATTTTACAATACCAGGAAGTAAGGTTAGTGAAGGGGCATTACATCCTATTACTCAAATGTGTTATGATTTAAACGAGGCCTTTTTATCTTTAGGATTTGAAGTTTATAGTGAAGATGATATTAGCAGTGAAAAATATGCTTTTGACAATTTAAATTTTGCACCTGATCATCCTGCTAGGCAGTCAATGGATACATATTGGTTAGAGGGTACTGAAGATAAAAATGGTAGTGAACGTTTGTGTTTGAGACCTCATTTAACTGGAGGTTCGGTTAGATATTTGTTAAAACATGGGGCTCCAGCAAGATTTGTTTATCCTGGTAGAGTATATAGAAATGAAACAACCGATGCTAGACATGAACGAGCATTTTATCAATATGAAGCTTTAATCGTTGATAAAAATATATCATTTTCTTCAGGAATGGTTATGATTCAAACGATATTAGAAAAAGTTTTTGGTAAAAAAATCAATGTTCGTATGCGTGAAGGTTTTTTTCCTTTTACAGAACCTGGTTATGAAATTGATATGGAATGTTTAGTATGTGGAGGTCATGGTTGTAGCGTTTGTCATCAAAGTGGTTGGATTGAAGTTATGCCAGGTGGGGTGATACATCCTAATGTTTTAAAATCATCAGGATTAGATCCTGAAATTTGGACAGGTTTCTATATCAATATTGGTGTAGACCGTTTAGTTATGATGAGATATGGAATCGATGATGTTAGACTTTTAAGAAGTACAGATTTAAGATTTTTGAAGCAATTTAAGTAGGAGGAAAATATGAGAGTATCTTTAAAATGGTTAAAAAAATATATTGATTTACCAAATGAATTAACTTATCAAAAAATAGCTTATGATTTAACAGAAAAAACTGTTGAAGTAGAAAAAATAGAGAATATTAAAGATAAGTATAATAATATTGTCGTGGGTAAGATATTAGAAGTGAAAAAGCATCCTAATGCTGATTTGCTTAGAATATGTATGGTTGATATAGGTGATAAGGTAGTACAGATTGTATGTGGTGGTTCTAATCTATATGAAAATGAACTTGTTGTTATATCACTTCCCGGTGCTTTGGTTCACTGGCATGGTGAAGCAGAACTTGTTAAAATAAAAGAAACTAAAATGCGTGGTGTTCAATCATATGGTATGATATGTGGGGCAAGTGAAGTATTTTTAGAAGAGTTATTTCCTCCTAGTGATGAACATGAAATCGTTGATTTAAAGGGAATCGATTGTAAACCAGGCGATCTTATTAGTGAGGTTTTGGGTTTTGATGATATTATTTTTGAAATAGATAATAAGTCATTATCTAATCGTCCTGATTTGTGGGGGCATCATGGTATTGCTAGGGAATTATCTGTTATTTATGATTTACCACTTAAAGAAATACCTAGTGTTAAAATAGATAAAAATTTGCCAAGCTTTGATATTGAAATAGAATGCAAAGATAAATGTCAAAGATATGTAGGTATTGCTATTAAGGGGGTGGATAATAGAAAATCACCTTTATGGATGCAAACTTTATTAGTAGAATGTGGTTTGAGACCAATAAATGCTATCGTTGATATTACTAATTATGTTATGTTATCGACAGGCCAACCGATGCATGCTTTTGATAAGACACATGTTGAAGGTAATAAGATAATTGTAAGGAATGCTAAGAAGGATGAAAAGTTATTATTACTTGATAATAATGAGATAGAATTAACTACTGATGATCTTGTTATAAGTGATATAAAAAGTGTTTTAGCACTTGCGGGTATTCGTGGTGGTAAGAAGGATTCAGTATTAGATAGTACTAAAGAGATACTTTTAGAAGTAGCTAACTTTACTCCAAGTAGTATAAGAAAAACAGGGAAAAGGTTCTTGGAAAAAACAGATGCTTCAATTAGATATGAAAAGGGACTTGATACTAAGAGAGTTGATATTGGTGTAAATTTAGCACTTAGTTTGTTTAAGAGTATTTTTCCTCTTTGTGTTATTACAGCATATACTGATAATTATCCAGTTAAGGAAGATATTATTACGATAGATGTGAGTCAAGAATTTTTAAACGAGAGAATGGGTAAGGTAATTGATTCTAATGTTATAAGTAAATTGCTTACTGCTTTAGGTTATAATGTTCAATATAAAAGTGGTATTTATCATGTAGAGGTTCCTTCGTGGAGGGCTACTGGTGATGTTAGTTTAAAAGATGATGTTATGGGTGATATTGTTAGGATACTTGGATTTTCTAGTTTTGAGGCAAAGCCTCTTCCAGTTAGTTTTGAACATGCAGTATTGCAAAATAAGGTTTTATTAGATAGAAGAATAAGGGAGTATTTAGCGGTAAGATGTGGTTTTAATGAGATAATAACTTATCCTTGGGTAAATGAAAAATATATAGATGCATCGGGATTAGATAAGGGTAGTTTAGTAAAATTAGCTACTCCACCTTCACCTGAACAAGCATATTTGAGAGGTTCACTTATTCCTGGAATTTTGGAATCTATTTCTAAAAATTTAAGATATTATAATGAATTTAAGATTTTTGAAGCTACTCAAGTATTTGAGAAAGGTGAGTATCATGAGTCTTCAATGGATGAAACACTTCCAATACATAAGAATTATGTAAGTGGGGCAATTGTTTCTAAGGATGCTAAAGGAATATTTTATCAAGTAAAAGGAGTTATTGAAAATATGGGTGTATATACTCATATGGAAGGATTATCGTTTGAAAAGAATGATAAACCAACGTGGGCTGATGTTAATGCTTATTTAGATATTATTTCTAATGGTAAAAAGGTAGGAACTATGGGACTTTTATCTATTAAAACGATGATGGATGCTAAAATAAAGAGATGTAATGTTTGTGTATTTGAGATTAATTTTGATGAATTAAATCCTTTAAGTTCAAGAACAAATAAGTTTGAACATTTACCTTTATTGCCTTTAATTACTAAGGATTTATCTTTAATTATGAATGAGGATGTTACGTGGAATGATATTTATGAGTTAATAAAAGGTAAAGTAAAAAATGTAGAGTTTATCGAGGAATATCGTGGTGAACAGATACCTGAATCAAAAAAATCTATTGTGTTAAGGTTGTCTCTTGACAGTGGTGATGTTTCTTTGACGGCAGATGAGATTAATGAGAAAGTAAATAGTATTTTGAAATCTTTAGATAAAAAATTAGGAGTTACTTTAAGAACATTTTAAAGTAATTAAAAAGATATAGTTAATTTGTTATGCTATATTTTTTTCTTTTTTTGCTATGCTGTTATCAGTAGAAGATTATTTTAAATAAAAAATATATTCTAATCTTAATCTTGATTGTAATAATTATTCTATAGAATTATAACGACATAGTAAATGCAAAATAAATAAAATAAGTTATTGCTAGAAACTTAATCCCATGGTACAATTTACTATATAAAAGGAAGTAATTATGAAAAAAATAGAATTATTATCTCCCGCAGGAGACTTTGAAACATTAAAAATGGCAATTAATGCTCAAGCAGATGCTGTTTATTTAAGTGGTAAGAACTATGGAGCAAGAAAATTTGCTAAAAACTTTACTAATGAAGAATTGGTGGATGCAGTTAAATATGCTCATTTATATGGAGTTAAAATCTATGTTACTATTAATACAATTATTTATGAAAGTGAAATATCTGATTTTTTAGATTATGTTTTATTTTTGCATGAAATTGGTGTAGATGCTGTGATTATGCAGGATATTGGAATGATTAAGTTAGTTAGAGAGATATTACCTAATTTGGAAATACATGCTTCAACGCAATGCCATGTTCATAATAATGAGGGATTAGAGTTGTTAAAATCGCTTGGAGTTAAAAGAGCAGTTTTAGCAAGAGAACTCAGTATTGGTGAAATAGAGAAGATGGAATGTGATATTGAAAAGGAAGTATTTATCCATGGTGCTTTATGCTTATCATATTCGGGGCAATGTTATTTTTCTAAATTTCATGGAGGTAGAAGTGGTAATCGTGGTGAATGTGCTGGTGTGTGTAGATTACCTTATCAATTATTAGAAAATAATAATATAGTTAAGACAGAGGGCAATTACTTACTTAGTATGAAGGATTTATGTACAATAGATTTAATAAAAGATTTAATAAAAATAGGAGTAACTTCATTAAAGATAGAAGGTAGAATGAAATCTCCAGCGTATGTTTATTATGTTACTAAGGTATATAGAACTATTATTGATAATTATTATCAAAATAAAGATACTTTAATAGATAAAACTAGAATATTTAATTTAAAGGTATTATTTAATCGTGAATTTACTAAAGGTTATTTAAACAATGAATATGGTAGAATGGTAATGAATGTTAAATCGCCAAATCATCAAGGCACTCATTTAGGTGAGATAATTTCTTATAATAAAAGGAAGATAACAATTAAGTTAGATGATGATATATATCAAAATGATGGTGTTAGATTTAGTAATAAAGAGGGCATGATAATAAATTATTTATATGATGATAAAGATAATTTAATTAATCATGCTAAAAAGGGTAGTATTATTAAATTAGATAATAAAGTAAATATAAATAGTACGGGTTTGGTATTTAAAACTTTAGATAGTCATTTAATAAATGAAATAAATAATACTCCTAATAAGAAGATACCTGTTTCTTTTAAAGTAAAGGCTAAGTTAGGTAATAAGTTAGAAATAGAGATAACTGATTATGTAAATAAAGTTAAAGATTCTCTTGATATTATTACTTCTTCTATAAATAAAGCAATCACCAAAAAAGATATTGAAGTTTCTTTATGCAGAGTTGGTAATACAGTATTTAAGGTAGATAATATAAGTATTGATATGGATGATAATATTTTTATTCCTATATCAAGATTAAATGAAATGAGAAGGCTTTTGTGTAATAGGTTAGAAGATATTAGAAGTAATAAGAAGAAAGAAATTATAAAGAAAGAAATTGTATATAATAGGAGTAAAACAGTTAAAACTTATTATTTAATTGTTGAAGTTAGAAATGAAGAACAGCTTATGTATTTAATAGATAAAGATGTAATTATTGTAACAGATTATTATTCATTATATAAAAAATATCAGTATCTAAATAATGTTTATTATAAAGTACCTAGAGTTACTAATAAATTATTAGACTATGGGAAACTAAATTATGTTGTTTCTAATTTAGGATGTTTATATAAATATAAGAGTGATTTTTTAATTAGTTCTATATATTTAAATATTACTAATTCATATGGAATCAAATATTTACATGAAATGGGTGTTAAGTTAATTGGAATATCTCCTGAAGTAGAAGATAACGAGTTGGAAAACACTATTTTGAATTATCAAAAAAATTATCAAGATATACCTAATGTTTCAATGTTTGTATATGGTAGAATAGAGTTAATGGTTACTAAGTTTTGCCTTATGAATATGAATATTAATCATGATAAGAAACCTTGTTGTTTGTGTAAAAATAATGTATATAAATTAAAGCGTGATAGTGCTATTTATCCCATTATAACTAATAATTGTATTAGTTATATACTAGATTCTAAGAATATGAATAAATTAGATAAAATATCTTATTATAAAAAGATAGGAGTTAATAATTTTATTGTTAGTTTGTATGATGAGAAACCAGATGAAATAGATAACATATTAAATGATTTAAGGGAAAAGATGGGTTAGATATAATTTAGAACATGGTATGGGAGCTTATTATAAGAAGAACAATAAAAAAAGGTTTTATTTTACTTAAAACCTTTTTTTAACATATATTTTTATATCTTCATGTACTATCTCATTATCATAATTATTTTGAATAGGAGAAATCATGTTTTTTTCTAGTTCAATTTCTTTTTCTACTTGTTTTAATTGTTCTTTGGACCATTTGTTAATATTAACTAAATGATTTCTTGCTTCATATAGTGAATTATTGTTTTTATTTAATCTATTGATATCAACATTTCTAAAGCCATTTCTTTTAACTAGATAAATAAATTTAGGTAATGTAATTCCCACTAATGATAAACTTCCTAATGTTAGAAATGGTATTTTAAATATAGTTTGGTTGATAAAAGTTATCAGTTCGGTACTGAGTGCTAATCCAAAAAAGCAAGAACTTAAAATAACACCAAAAATAAATTCCTTTTTTTTATCTTTACAGTCGTTGTAATCTTTTATTTTTTTATAATTATCTTTAATAGTTTTATCGATGTGTTCAATTTCTTTGTTATTATTATTAATAGACATCATAATATTATATCTTTTTAAATCGTTACTCATGGTTGTATCCCTCATTTCTTATTTTGTATTTTATCATATAATTATTAAATTAAAAAGTAAATAACTAAAAATAGTTACAGTTTGACAAAAAATGTTTGCAAAATAATAAAATTATTATATAATAATACTTGTGTTAAGGGTGGTTTTTATGGACAACATTACTAATATACAAAAATTATATGAATTTTTAAGTCCTGCTTTAAATGTAAAACTAAGATTACTTAGAAATAGAAATTATTTTTATATAAAAAAAGAAGATATATGGTTATATTTAAAAGAAACAAAATGGCCTTATTCAAAAGGTTTAACAATCGCAGATATGGTTAACGATATAATTCATTGTGATAACCAAGAAATTGATTTATATTTAAAAGAAAAAATTAGTAAATTAGATCGAAGTATTTTAAAGGAGATTAATGTATGAAAAAAAATTATCTAAAATTAATTATTTTAACAATTATTACTATTATAATTACTTGCTTTTGTGTTATTGATTTTAATCCTTTATTTAATAAGATAAATAAAGGATTAGATTTAAAAGGAGGTTTTGAGGTTTTATATGAAGTAAATCCTATTGATAAAGATGGTAAAGTTACAAGTGATATGGTATATCAAACATATAAGACAATATTAAAAAGAATAGATGTTTTAGGAGTAAGTGAACCAGAGATTACTATTGAAGGAGAGAATCATATTCGTGTTCGTTTAGCGGGAATTACGAACGAAGATGACGCTAGAGACATCTTATCTAAAACCGCTAGTCTGACATTTCGTGATACCAATGATAATTTATTAATGACATCAAATGTATTAAAAAGTGGTGTTAAAGTAACAATGGACCAAACTGGAAGACCAGCCGTGGCACTTCCTATTAAAGATGTAGAAACTTTTTATGCGGTTACTGATAGAGTAAAAGATATGGTTAATAATCAAATTGTTATATGGTTAGATTTTGATGAGACAGAAGATGCATATTATAAAGAAAAAGATAAATGTGGTTCTTTAGGAAATTCAAAATGCTTATCCGCGGCGACTGTAAACCAAGCATTTGCTAGTGATGTTATAATTCAAGGCAATTTTACTGAAGAAGAGGCAAAGAATTTAGTTGATTTAATCAATTCAGGAGCAATGCCTACTAAATTAAATGAAATATCTTCAAGAACTGTCGAAGCTACCTATGGAGGAAATTCTTTAGATAAGACCATGAATGCAGCTTATATAGGAGTTGCTTTAGTATTTGTTTTAATAATCATCATATATCGTTTTTCTGGATTTGTTTCTTCAGTAACCTTACTTATCTATACATATTTATCATTTTTAATTTTTTATTTAATTAATGGAGTATTAACCTTACCTGGAATCGCGGCAATGATACTAGGAGTAGGCATGGCAGTAGATTCTTCAGTTATTAGTTATGAGAGAATTAAAGAACAATTAAAAATGGGTAAGAGTTTAAAAGAAGCCTTCAAATTAGGAAGTAAAGAGTCATTATCAAGTATTATAGATGCTAATATTACGACTATCATTGTAGCAATAATCTTATTTATTTTTGGAGAAAGTTCTATCAAAGGATTTGCAACCATGTTAATCATTAATATTATTGTAACTATTTTAATCATGGTATTTTTAAATAAATATATATTATCACTCTTTGTTTCTACTAATTATTTTAATGATAAATTAAATTTATTTATAGGTATGACTAATAAGAAAATGAATAAAACTAGAAAAGAGTTTGATTTTGTTAAAAAAAGAAAGTATATCTTACTTGGAACATTATCTATTATAGTAATAGGATTAACTTTTGGAATATTTAGAGGTATGAATCTAGGAGTGGATTTTAGTGGAGGAAGTGATATCACAATACCTAGTAATATTAAAATTGATGATATAAAAGATTATTTAAATAAAAATAAATATACTATATCTAAAATAGAAAAATATGAGGATAAGACAAATATTTTAATTAATGAAGTTTTAAGTAAAGAAGAAAGTAATAAGTTAAAAGAATATTTTAAGAATGAATATAATACAGATACTACTATATATACAGTATCAAATGTAGTAAAAAAAGAATTAATTAAAAATGGAATATATTCACTTATTATTGCATCACTTGGAATAATTATATATGTAAGTTTAAGATTTAAATTTAACTATGCAATATCAGGTATTATTGCTTTAGTTCACGATGTATTAATAACATTAATATTCTTTATAATATTTCGATTGGAAATAAATTCGATGTTTATCGCAGCGATTCTAACTATAATAGGATATTCTATTAATGATACTATAGTAACGTTTGATAGAATAAGAAGTAATTATAATAAAGATAAGATAAATAAAAAGAATGTTAATGAATTAGAGAAAGTAGTAAATAAAAGTGTTAATGAAACTTTGTTTAGAAGTATACTAACAACAGTAACAACGATTATACCAGTAATTATATTGATAATATATGGGGCAAGTGAAATAATTAATTTAAATATTGCTATGTTAGTAGGATTTATTGCTGGTGTATATTCTTCAGTATTTATTTCAAATGAATTATGGTTAATATTTGAAACAAAAAGCATTTTAAAAGGGCCTAAAAAGAAAAAAGTATATGATGAGATTGATGAACTTAATGTAAAAGGAATAAATTCATAATTAGTTTATTCCTTTTTTTGACTTTTGCTACGCGTTTTAGTTTGCCTGCAAAAGATAATATCTTAGATGGATCGGGCTACAAGAATATCCGTATTTAAAATTTTTCTTCTATCTTTGTCCTTCTAACAAATTAAAACCGCAATAAAAAATCAAAAAATCTATAAAAATGAAAAAAAAATTAAAAAAATTAGCACTTACTATTGACAAGTGCTAAAAAAGTGGTATAATGATAATCGAAAGGTGATGATAAGTATGAATTTAGTACCAAAACGTATTTTTTTCGATGATTTATTAGATGACTTTTTACCAAGTGTAAAAGAAAACAACATGAAATGTGATATCTATGAGAAAGAAGGTAATTACTTTATTGAAATGGATTTACCAGGCTACAATAAAAAAGATATTACCATTGATGTCGATAACGAATACTTAACAATTACAGCTTCTAAAGAAGAGCACGAAGATGAAAAAAATAAAAACTATATTAGAAAAGAAAGAAGTTATAGTAAAACATCTCGTAGTTTCTATATAGGCGGAGCTACTGAGAAAAATGTTAAAGCTGAATTTAAAGATGGTATTTTAAAAGTTGTCGTACCTAAAATCGAAGAAAAAAATACTAAAAAAACTATTGAAATAGAATAGAATTTGTAGTAAAAGTAAGAAAAGGGCAAGTAATTCACAAGAATGAAAACTCTTTTTTTAACATTCATAACCTATTTCGGCGTACAAAAGGTAAAATGCTATAAAAGACCCACCAAAGCGACACTTTGCAAACACTTATTTCATCGTTTAAAATATGTCCAAAATTTAAAAATAGAAAAACAATTTCCCAAAATTAAAAAATGACATATGTACGATTTTTCTTGACAAAATAATTCTCATATTTTATAATGAAATTATAAAGGAGATGGTATTTATGTGAAGGAAAAAGTAATTTGATTTATATATACATTGACAAGATATTAATTATTAAAATGATATTAGATATTAGATAATTTATTATAGAAAAAGAAAGCATGATAGCACTTAATTATATGTTTTTAAATATTTAATGCGGTGGCACCCATCGTTTATGCCCTCTAGTATCTATGAGGGAAAGTGCTCTACAAAGAAAAGACCTTTAATTTTCTTACTATTCACAAATACTCATATTTTTTCTAAAAAATAGTAAAATTATATTGCCATTAAGTTATAAATATGATATCATAGTCATGGCTTTTCAAAAAAAACACACAAGTGGGGATTTGAGTCTCTAGTGCAATATAATTTGTGATGACTCAAAGTTGAACCATTTGGAGGAAAAAAACAAAGGAGGAATTTAAATGGCAGTAGTATCAATGAGCTACTTATTAGAAGCTGGAGTTCACTTTGGTCATCAAACCAAAAGATGGAACCCAAAAATGAAGGAGTATATTTTTTCAACAAGGGATGATATCTATATAATAGATTTACAAAAGACTGTATCCAAAATTGAAGAAGCATACGAAAAATTAAATGAAATAGCAAAAAATGGAGGAAAGGTTTTATTTGTAGGCACTAAGAAACAAGCCCAGGATGTTTGCAAGGAAGAAGCAGAAAGATCTGGGATGTACTTCGTTACTGAACGTTGGCTAGGTGGAACTCTTACAAACTTCAAAACAATTAGACAAAGAGTTTATCGTTTAGAGCAAATAGAAAAAATGGAAGCGGATGGAACATTTGACTTATTACCAAAGAAAGAAGTAATTGGTTTAAAGAAAGAATATGAAAAGTTAAACAAGAACTTATGTGGTATTCGTGAAATGAAAAAAATGCCAGATGCAATGATTATTGTTGATTCAACTAAAGAATACAACGCAATTCGTGAAGCTCGCAAATTAGGTATTCCAGTATTTGGAATTGTAGACACAAACTGTGATCCAGATGATGTTGATTATGTAATTCCAGGTAATGATGATGCAGTAAGAAGCGTTAAAGTAATTTTAGGAGTTTTAACCAATGCTATTATCGAAGCTAACGGAGGCACAATCGTTGATTATGTTACCGAAGAAGATAAGAAAGGTACGAAGAAAGAAAGTGCTGAGACTAAAAAAGAAACAGTTAAAGAAAGTCATGAAGAAAAGCCAATGACCACAAAAGAAAACATGAAGAAAGAACCAAAATTAGACTTAAATATTTTAACTGTTACCGAGTTAAAGGAATTAGCTAAGAAAAAAGAAGTTAAAGGCTATTCTAAAATGAAAAAAGAAGAATTAATCGAGAATTTAAAATAACAAATAGAAATAAAAAAATAAAAAAATCAAAAAACAAAGGAGATACATTATGATAAGTGCTAGTATGGTAAAAGAATTAAGAGAAACAACTGGAGCTGGAATGCTTGATTGCAAAAAAGCTTTAGAAGCCACAAATGGCAATTTAGAAGAAGCTATCACTTGGTTAAGAGAAAAAGGCATTTCTAAAGCCGCTAAAAAACAATCACGTATCGCGGCTGAAGGACTTGCTTATGCCAAAGTTCAAGATAACAAAGCGGTTATCGTTGAAGTAAATGCAGAAACTGACTTTGTGGCAAAAAATGATGAATTTGTCAATTTAGTTAATATTATTGCAGATACAATTTTAAATAGTAATGTTAAAACTGTAGAAGAAGCACTAGAATTAACTCATGAAGGTAAAACTTTGAATGATTTAATTATCGAAAAGACAGCAACAATTGGAGAAAAAATAAGTTTTAGAAGATTTAGTTTACTTACTAAAAATGATAATGAAGTATTTGGCAACTATGCCCATATGGGAGGAAAAATCGTTACTTTAGTTAAATTAGAAGGAAACAACGCTGAACTTGCTAAGGACATTGCTATGCACATCGCGGCAATGAGACCACTTTACTTAGATAAAACTAATGTTCCTAGTGAAGTAGTAGATAAAGAAAAAGAAATATTAACTGAACAAGCTAAAACAGAAGGCTTAAAAGAAGATAAAATTGCTATGGTTGTAAACGGTAGAATTAATAAATTCTATGAAGAAGTATGTTTAAATGATCAAAACTTTATTAAAGAAAATAAAATGAAAGTAAGTACATACGTTAAGAATAATGGTAGCAATATACTAGAATTTGTACGCTACGAAGTAGGCGAAGGCATGGAAAAGAAAAACGAAAACTTTGCAGACGAAGTAATGAAACAAATAAATGGATAGAACTATTTAGTTCTTTTCTTTTAATTGAGATGCCAATGAGTAAGATAATTGCATGTCCTAATTCTAAAGAAGAATTAAATAAAATTGTTTCCATCGATATCGATGCTATACTTCTTAGTATTGAAAATCTATCAGTTAATAGCCATTATTACATTGACATAAATACATTACAAGATGTTTTACCAAAACTAAATAATAAAGAAGTCTTTGTTTCTTTAAATAAATTAATGAAAAACAAAGATATTAATTATCTAAAAGAAACTTTAATAAAGTTAGACAAATTAAATATACAAGGTGTCCTTTTCTATGACCTTGCCGTATTAGAACTCGCAAAAGAAATAAATTTTACAAAGAATTTAGTTGTTGCTCAAAATCACTCTAATTGTAGTCTTTATAGCAATAATTACTTTAATAATTTAGGAGTAACTTATGCTTTACTATCTAGTGAAATAACTTTAGAAGAAGTATATGAGATTAAAAAAGGTACAAATATGAATATAATTATACCTGCTTATGGTCATATTCCTATGGCATACTCTAATAGACATTTGCTAACAAGTTACTTCGATTATATAAAAAAGGATAAAGATAATGATTATTATTATATTAAAGATAATGATAATTATCATATCGTAAAGGAAGAGAAAGAAGGCACAAGTATCTACAATTCACATATACTAGATTTAGACTGTGAATTAAAAGCAATAAATGAAAACAACATCGATTATGTCTTATTATATCATGAGTTTATCAGTGAAGAGAATTATGCTAAGGCACTTCAAAAATATATTGATATTAGAAATTTAAAGAAATTCGAATTTAAAGATAACTACAAGGGATTTTCTTATACAAAAACAATATACAAGGTAGGTAATAACAATGATAAGTAAAAGAAGTAGAATTGAAAAAATAAAATATAATAATAGATACAAAATAATATATAGCACTCCTTACCGACAGATATATAAGTATTTAAATAGATTATCCCCTAGTTATGCTAAAAATTTTATGATAAACATCAAATATATCGAAATTGATTATGACAAAGAAACTTGTGAAATGCTTAATAGTCAAGGCATTTACACTTCTTTATACAATGCTATTTTATATAAAGATAGTTATGAAGGTATTCTTACCCATGAACTAACACATATGGCATCAACTAATATTTCTTCTACAACAAATTATAGTACAGGAATTATTGCCATTCCTAATCATCATTGTAAGAAAAGAAATAAAGGTACTATCCTAGATGAAGGCATTACTCAAGATATAACTAATCATGCAAGAAAAATCGTAGATTGTAGTGTATATCCCTTTCCAACATTCATTGCATCATTATTATATTTTAGTTATGGCATTAGAATATATAAACCATACTTTCAATGCGATTATTCTAAATTTGTAAATCAGTTCGATGATAGATTAACTATAAAAAAACTAATTAACAATATGGAAAAAATGAATGAATACGAAAATAGGAACAAGCATAAAAGAGACAATCAAACTATGCTTTACTACATGAAAAAAACTTTAGAAAATGCTATAGATTTGGTTTACCATAATGAAATCAAAAAGAAAAATTATAATTTAAATACTTTAATTTATGAAATTTACTATATAGTTGAAAACAAGAAATTAGATATGTTTTATGATACGAAATTTATCTATGAAGTGATATTAGAAAGGTTAAACAAACTAGAAAAACAAAATAAGCAAAAATCACAAGCAACAAAAATTATCGGTAAGAGGCGAGTATTATGCAAAAAATAGAATTATTGGCTCCAGCAGGTAATTTAGAAAAGTTAAAGTATGCTTATTTATATGGCGCTGATGCTTGCTATATTGGTGGTACAGACTTTAGTTTAAGGGCAAATGCCAAAAACTTTAGTTTAGAAGATATTCAAACGGCTTGTGATTATGCTCATGAACGAAATAAAAAAGTCTATGTTACAGTCAATATTATATTTCATAATGAAGATTATAAAGGTTTAGAAGAATACTTACAAAGATTAGATAAAATAGGAGTAGATGCAATAATTATAGCTGACTTATTTATCATTGACTTAGTAAAAAAACTAAATTTAAAATTAAAAATACATATTTCCACTCAAAATTCTACTTTAAATTACAAAGCTGTAGAATTTCTATCAAAATATGAAAATGTAGAAAGAATTGTTTTGGCTAGAGAGTGTAACAAAGAAGAAATTAAGGAAATAATTAGTAAAACAAAATTAGGTATTGAATGCTTTTTGCATGGTGCAATGTGTTCTTCTTATTCGGGTCGTTGTACATTATCAAACTATTTTACTAATCGTGATGCTAATCGTGGAGGATGTGCTCAAATATGTAGATGGGAATTTCCTTTATATGATAAAGATTATAAACTAATTTCTACAGATACATTATTTACTATGTCATCCAAAGATTTATCAATGATAAATAATTTAAAAGAAATGATAGACTTAGGTATTTGTTCGCTTAAAGTAGAAGGTAGAATGCGAAGCAATTATTATGTTGCTACGGTTATTAATACTTATAGATGTGCTATAGATGACTATTATAATCATAA
The DNA here is from genome assembly GCA_000432575.1 of Clostridium sp. CAG:762. Taxonomy (GTDB): domain Bacteria; phylum Bacillota_I; class Bacilli_A; order RF39; family UBA660; genus CAG-762. Next base: position 2,332 of record HF996800.1, on the reverse strand, counting down.
ATTAGATATAAATAAAATAAACTATTATAAACGTATTTTAGATAGAGTGGCTAATAGAGAGAGTGTATGCCAGTTCTTTGATAAAATGGTTGATGTAGAGAGTCAATACTATTTAGGACGAAATGAAGTATCTAATCAAGATTTCTTAGGTATTGTCTTAGATTATGACCAAAAGACAAATATGGTTACATTAACCCAAAGAAATTATTTTAAAAAAGGAGACACTGTAGAGATATTTGGCCCAAATATAGAAACATTTAGTTTTAAAATATCTAATATTTATGATAATGATGGTAATCTATTAGAGGTAGCTAACCATCCTGAGCAAATAGTTAAATTTAAAATAGATAAACAAGTATATCCAAATGATATTATGCGAATCAAAATAAATTAAGAAAATAAAAAATTAAATAAATCAAAATTGTTTACTATATAAGGATAAAATTCTAAATAACTAAAATAACAATAAAAATTACTTGACAAAACTCTTAAATGATAGTAAAATTTTGAGATAGATTAAAAAAACAAAAATGAGGTGAATAAAAATGTCAAATACAAGTGTGTATTTAACGAATGAAGGATTTTTAGAAATTGAAGAAGAATTAAATGAGCTTAAAAATGTTAAGCGTCCTGAAGTAATTAAAGCTTTAAAAGATGCTCGTGCATTAGGTGATTTGTCAGAGAATGCTGATTATGATGCAGCTCGTGCTGAACAAGCTCAAATAGAAGGAAGAATCGTAGAACTAGAAAAAATCATGGAGAATGCGATTATTATTGAATCTAAGAGAACTGATAAGGTGGCTCTTGGTACTACTGTTAAAATTAAATATGTTGCAGATGATGATATCGAAGAATATAAAATTGTTGGTAGTAAAGAAGCTGATCCATCCAATGATAAAATTAGTAACGAAAGTCCTATCGCTAAGGCAATAATGAATGCTAAAGTTGGTGAAATTCGTTCAGTTGAAAGTCCAAACGGTAAATACGAAGTTGAAATATTAGAAATAAGTTAGGAGAAAGAATATGAGTAAAATTGTTGTAAATTACAAAGTAAATGGAGAAGAATGGAAAAAAGCGGTTGAAGAAGCATTTGATAAATTAAATCAAAAAGTAACAATAGATGGTTTTCGTAAGGGGCATGCTCCAAGAAAAGTATTTGAGCAAAAATATGGTCAAGGTGAAATACTAATCGAGGCATCAGACAAACTAATTCAAAATCATTTTTATGATATATTAAATGAGAAGAATTTAGAACTTGCGGCTGAACCAAAAGTAGATTTAGTAAAATTAAGTAATGAAGATTTAGAAGTAAATTACACATTCTTTGTTAATCCTGAAGTTAAATTAGGAGAATATAAGAATTTAAAAGTTAAAAAAGAAAAAGTAAAGGTAACTAAAGAAGAAGTTGACCATCAAATTCATCATTTATTAGAAGATTATGCTGAGTTAATATCAGTAGATCGTGTTGTTAAAACTGGAGATTATGCTATTATTGATTATGAAGGTTTTAAAGATGGTGTTGCTTTTGATGGTGGAAAAGCAGAAAACTATTCACTTGAAATTGGAAGTGGTACGTTTATTCCTGGTTTTGAAGACCAAGTTGTTGGCATGAAAAAAGGAGAAACTAAAGATATTCATGTTACATTCCCAGAAGATTATCATGCAGAGAATTTAAAGGGAGCAAAAGTAGTATTTAAAGTAACATTACATGATGTTAAGGAAAGAAGTGTTCCAAAACTAGATAAAGATTTCTTTGAGGATTTAGGTATTGAAGGAGTTGATTCTAAGGAAAAATTAGAAGAAACAGTAGAGAAAGAAATTAAAGAACGTAAGGAACATGAAGCTGAAGATAAATATATAGACGAATTACTTAAGAAGGCATCAAATAATATTGAGGCTGAAATAGAAGATGAAATTTACGAAGCTGAAATAGATAGAATATATAATCAATTTATTGAAAGAATGAAGATGCAAGGTATTGATGAAGATATGTACTTCAAGTATACTAATAGTAGTAAAGATGTTTTAAGAGAACAAATGAAAGAAGAGGCTCAAACTAGAGTAAAAGAAAGATATTTACTAATGGCTATTGCTAAAGAACAAAAATTTGAAGTAACTATGAAAGATGCTGAAGCTAGAGTTAAAGAAATGGCTGAGTCATATAAAGTTAGTGAAAATGAAATAATCGAGGCTTTTGGTGGCATTGAAAATATTAAGTTTGATATTGAAATGAAAAAGGCTATTGAATATTTAAAAGAATGTAATAAATAACTTACTTGAGTAAGTTATTTTTTCTTATATCTTTTGCTACGCTGTTGTAGTTCTTTAGATA
>HF996799.1:22083-118720 GCA_000432575.1 Clostridium sp. CAG:762 | reverse complement strand
AAAACTATTGCTTATTGGCAATAGTTTTAATTGATAAAGCACTATTATTTAGAGTGATTTCAATGTTGCTATTATCTTTGACGGAGCCTTCGATTAGTCCGCGGGCTATTAGGGTTTCAACATTTTTGGTTAGGAATCTTTTGAGTGGTCTTGCACCATAATCGTGGTCATAACCGTTTTCTACGATGAAATCTCTTGCTTCGTTGCTTAAACTAATTTTGATATTTCTTGCACTTAATCTTTTATTTAGGTCATTTATTAGTTTATCTAATATTTTATAAATGTTTTCTTTGGTTAAGGAATTGAACATAATTATTTCATCGATTCTATTTAAGAATTCTGGTTTAAATGTTGCTTTTAATTCTTTCATGACTAGTTCGTAGGTGTTTTTATCATTGTTTATGATGTAGTTGCTACCAATGTTGGATGTCATTATGATAATTGTATTTTTGAAGTCAATTGTTTTGCCGTGGCTGTCAGTGATTCTACCATCGTCTAGGATTTGCAATAGAATGTTGAATACATCTGGGTGGGCTTTTTCTATTTCATCAAATAGTACTATGCTATAAGGATTTCTTCTTACGGCCTCGGTTAGTTGTCCTGCTTCATCATAGCCAACATATCCTGGAGGAGCCCCGATTAATCTTGATACTGAAAAACTTTCCATATACTCACTCATGTCAATTCTTATCATATGTTTTTCACTGTCAAATAGTTCATAGGCTAAGGTTTTGGCCACCTCTGTTTTACCTACACCTGTTGGGCCTAGAAAAATAAATGAGCCTATTGGACGATTTTCGTCTTTAATGCCACTTCTGGAACGAATTATGGCTTCACTTACTAGTTTAATTGCTTCATCTTGTCCCATAACTCTTTTTTTCATGTTTGTCTCTAAATTTAATATTTTTTCACGTTCTCCACTTACTAATTTTGAAATTGGTATATGTGTCCATTTTGATACTACTTCAGCGACACGGTCGGCATCAACAATATCTGGTAATATTTTATTTTCGTCTTTTTTATTTAATTCTTCTAGTTCTTTTTCTATTTTAGGTATTTCACCGTGTCTTAGGCGTGCAGCATTTTCTAAATCATATTTACTTTCACATAGTTCTAAGTCAAACTTGGCTTTATCTAGTTCTTTTTTCTTTTTGTTAATTAGTTCGTTTATGTTTTTCTCACTTTCCCATGCTGTTCTTAATGATGTTTCTTTTTCTCTTAAAGTTGTTAGTTGATTTGATATTTCTTCTAATCTCTTTTTGCTGTTATCATCTTTTTCTTTTCTTATGGCTTCACGTTCAATTTCAAGACTCATGATTTTTCTAGTTAGACTATCGACTTCTTCTGGTACTGAGTCCATTTGGACTTTGATTGTAGCACAGGCTTCATCAATTAGGTCGATGGCTTTGTCTGGTAAGTATCTGTCAGTTATGTATCTATTAGATAATGTTGCTGCTGCGATTAGGGCTTTATCAGTGATGTTTACACCATGGTAAACTTCAAATCTGCTTTTTAGACCTCTTAAGATGGTTATTGTATCCATTACTGTTGGTTCGGTTACAAGAACTTTTTGAAATCTTCTTTCAAGGGCTCCATCACTTTCGATGTATTTGCGATACTCATTTAATGTGGTTGCCCCGATGCACTTTATTTCTCCACGGGCAAGCATTGGTTTTAGGATGTTTGAAGTGTCCATTGCTCCTTCTACTTTTCCAGAACCAACAATCATGTGAATTTCATCAATAAACATGATTATTTCACCTTCACTTTTTTTGATTTCGTTTAGGACATCTTTTAATCTTTCTTCAAATTCTCCACGATATTTAGCGCCTGCGATTAGGGAAGCCATATCTAGTTCCCAAATTCTTTTATCTTTTAGGCTGGTTGGAACATCGCCTTTGATGATTCTTGCGGCAAGTCCTTCTATAATAGCAGTTTTACCTACGCCTGGTTCCCCGATTAGCACAGGGTTATTTTTGGTTTTTCTTGATAGTATACGGGTAATATTACGAATTTCTTCATCGCGACCTATGACAGGATCTAGTTTTCCTTCTTTGGCATACGCGGTAATATCACGACCATATTTTTCTAATGGATTAATTTTTTCTTGTTCTTCATACATTATAATCCCCTCCTTAATAATTCTATATAATATATTATAACACATTTTTAGCACTTGTCAATAGAGAGTGCTATTTTTTTGCTTTTTTTATAAAAGAAATGAAGTTATCTTTTTTTAACTTCATTTTGGTTTTCGTTTCTTTTGATGATGTCTAGTTCATAGATGGAATCACATATTTTGTAATAGTAAAACTTATATATATTGTTATAATTATGATTAACTACAGCTTCGTTCATGGCTTTTATGTATTCGTCTTTTTCGCCCTTCGTTATATATACGGGTGGTAGATTTACTTCTTTAAATAGGTTATTTAGCATAGCTCTTGAGGTACGCCCATTTCCATCGCTGAAGGGGTGGATTTTGATAATTTTACATTTTAATTCTAATGATTTATTGATATAATCAATTATTAGGTTTGGCGATGATGTTTCTCTTATTAGTTTGGCCATGTCTATTAATTCTATGTAGTCTTTGTTTAGGTCATTTAATTCTGTGGCTACCATAGTATAATCTGTAGTTTCTACTTCTGTACCACTTATAAAAGCATTATAGTTTCTTATTTTGCCTCCATAATTAGAATATGGCATTTTGGAATACATTGTTTGATGGATTAGGAAAAGGATACCGATGTGTTTAATATTAGAAAAATAGCCATTTTCTATTTTGTCGTATACTAAGGATAAGCCTTCTTTTTCATATTTGCTTTTTACATTTTCCATTTTGTTTTCATTATAAATGGTTTTCTTTTTGAATTCTTCAATTATTTTTTTAAAGTCAAAGTGGGATTTATCTAGGTAGTATAATTTTATTAGGTTTTGTGGGATGTAGTCGGCTTTTGAGTATAGTGTGTTGTCTTTTTTTCTTTTGTTATACTGGTTAAAAAATTCGCATATATCCATATTATAGTTACTTATAATATCCAAAATATCTTTCATACTAACCTCTCAATTCTTGTTTAATTAATTGCTGATTTTTGCGATTATTTGGTTGCATTTTTGGGTTATTTCTTTTTCTTTGTCGTTTGATAATTTATGATTTTCCATTAGGATATTACCATTTACGATGGTTGTTATGACATTGTTAGATTTGGTGTTGTAGACGATTTCGGCAAGGAGGTCATTTACAGGCTTGATTTTAATATCATTTATATCGATTATAATAATGTCGGCTTGTTTTCCTATTTCAATGCTACCAATTTGTTTTTCTAGGCCAAGAGCTTTGGCTCCATTTATAGTAGCCATTTTTAGTACATCATAGGATTCTAATAATTTAGGATTTTCATTGATGCCTTTTTGAAGAAGGGTAGTTAGTTTCATGGTTTCAAATAAATCTAAGTTGCTACCACTTCCTTGTCCATCTGTTCCTAATGATACATTTATGTTATTATTTAGCATTTCTGTGATGTCTGCGATGCCACATCCAAGTTTGAGGTTGCTAACTGGGCAATGTGCCACGCTGGGGTTTAGTTTCGATAATTCTTTTATTTCTTCTTTGCTTAGTTTGACACAGTGTGCTAAAATGAGTTTTTGGTCTTTGAATTTGTCTTTTAGGATATCAATTGGTTTTTTATGATAAATATTTTCGATATCTTTTACTTCTTTTTCATTTTCACAAAAATGTATGTGTATTGATAGATGGTGTTTTTCATTAAATTTTAGGCATTCATTTAGGTAGTTTTCTTCGGTTGTATATAAGCCGTGAATTCCTAGATTGATGGTTATTGTGTCTTCTTTGTTATTTTGAATTATTTTTTCTAATTCATTGATTTTTTTTAGGTCTTCTTTATTTGTTGTGGTGCCCATGAGAGTTCTTGTCGTTTGTAATCTTACGCCACTTGCAAGAGCGGCTTTGATAATTTCATCTGTCTTGAAATACATATCGTTTATGGTGGTGGTTCCTGTTTTAATCATTTCTATGAACGATAGGTATGAGGCATAATAAATGTCTTCTTTGGTGAGTTTTGCTTCCATTGGCCAAATATTCTTTTCTAGCCAGTCTTGAAGAGTATATCCTTCAAGTGTTTCTCTAAAGATACTCATTGGTACATGTGCATGTGTATTAATTAATCCGGGCATAATTATTTGGTTTTTGGCTTCAATGATTTTGGTATTTTTATCTGTTTTGATATTTTTCCCTATATATTTAATTTTTGTATTTTCAATTAGAATGTCCATGTTGTATTCTATCTTTGGTTTGTTTATATTCATAGATATTAGAGTGCCATTTTTAATACATATTTTCATATTTGTTACCTTTCTTGTTTGACTAGTTTTTTATTTTTAGTTTCTTTTTCTTTTGTTTTTTTTGCATAGTCGTATGTTAGGTCTATTATTTCAAATAAGCAACTTATAACTGGGTAATCACTTTCACATCTTTCTTCATCAAAATGAATTGGGATACCTCCGTGATGTTTCCATATTTTTAGGTTTGCTTTGTAGTCATCTACTAGGATTGCTCCCATGGCATCAACGAACTTGGCTTTGTCTATTTGTTTTGGAACTGTAATGACTTCAACTTCAGGCAATACTTTTTTTAAATAGATTTCTTTTTGGATGGCTTCATTTTTGGAATTAATATGTGTGAGAATTTTAACATCATATAAATCTGTGTTTATTATTTCTTTAATTGCTTTGATGCTGTTATTAATAAATGAAGTGTTATGAAGAAGATATTCCCAATCTAAATTTTTAATATATTCTACTACTTCTTTGGAATTAGTATGTACTCCTCGCCACTCGATTCCTAATTTATCCATTTCTTGGTACATGTAGGCTATAGTGTTTTTGATTACACCATCAAAATCGATATATAATTTAACCATATGTCCCCCCTTTTTTTGGTTAACTATTAATATAGTTTAAAATATTTGTTTCTCCTTCAAGATACATTGTGATTGTGTCGTTTTCGATAAGTATTAAGGTAGGAATTTTAATTTTTAATTCCTCGATTGTTTTTGCATTGCTGTTACCTGTTTCACTCTTGTATTTTGTGTTGAATCCTGAACTCATATCTACTTTGTATATTTTTGATTCATATAGTTTGCTTACAAGTGCTCTGTCAATGCTATTAATTGTATTGTTAAAATCATAGAAATATACATAGTATTTTTCTTCACTTTGTTTAAATATTTCACTTACTAGTATGTTACTGCGAGCGTTAGTCATATCTCCATTTGTGTTGCTGTTATTATTGTTACCAAATTTAATTTCTTTGGTGATAAAGATACCTACAAGTAAATAGATAATGATTAGTACCACTAAAACGATTGTGAGCGTCTTTAACATTTTATATACTTCTTGTTTTGGTTCTGTTGTTTCTTTCGTGTTTATTTTTGTAATATTCTCTTTATTTCTTTTTGCTTCTTTTCTTCTTAATTCTCTTCCCATGTTTAATCACCTTCAAGATAAGTATAACAAAAAAATATGGAGTAGTAAAGTAGAAAATATTGAGATTTTTAAAGAAAAAACCAATTATTTGGTTTTATTGTTCAATAATCGGTTTTATTTTGTTTATTTAGTTATTCTATTTATTATTTCTTTGGTAAACGTTTGATATGCTTCTTTTTTGTAATCATTGGAAGTTATTGAGTTTAGGAATAGTTGGGGATCTAGTTGTTCGACTTCCATTACTTGATATTCTTCGTTTGTTTTTACTAAATCAATGCGCATATATAAATTATCTTTATATTCTTTAATCAAACATATTTTGTTAACGATTTCAAGCATTTTATCATCAATAGTTTCTTTTTTTATGTATTTTATGTATGGTTTTTCTCCAAAAACGGAAACGCATCTTTGAATCACGTGAGATAATTTATTAGAAAAGCATATAACTGAATATTCACCATTTTTTACTTCTTTTATAAATGGTTGTAGCATTAATGAATAATTAATGTTTTTATATTTATTTTTGACATCTTTTATGGTTATAGTATTTTTACCAGTTTCATTTAAACTTATGATGTATGTATCCGCACTACTTTCAGAGACAACTGGTTTTATTACTAATTTATCATAATTGTTGAATTTATTTTCCCAAGTTTCTTTAATTTTTTGTGCTATACTTGAATTATTTTCAATAAAAACGGTATCTATATGCTTAATATGGTATTTATCTAATAATTTAAATTGTTTCTCTTTATCATAGTTGTTAGAGATTATTTCTACTGAATTGTATAAAGGAATTTTGTTTTTGGATACTTGTTCTAAGAATTTGTCGAAAGTTTCTTTGTTCTTTTGGAACCCCCAGATGGATTTTATAATTAGGGCTTTATATTTACTATAATCATTTTCTTCTTCGTAGGAGATAATATCAGCCCCATAACCTTGTCTATTTAAATAATATTTGATTGAAACGTCTTCATATACTTTGTTTTTCCATGTGTTGCACGACACTATTCCAATATAGGTAGAATATTTATGAGTTTTAGCATATATATTTACCCACGTTCTAAATAGGTAAAACTTAACTCTTTTTAGTTTGTTTGCTATTTTTCTCATATCTTGGCCACGTCCAACGCTTGGTGAAGTTTTTCAAATTCTTGTATTAAATCGTATATTTCAATGCCATAGTTAAAGCGAGCAATGATTTCTTCTTCATATGGCCATGACATATTTCCTCCCATGATACATTTAAATTTTGTTGTTTTATATAGATATCTTACAAGATCCTCTTCACAAGTTATTTTTTGCCCCCCAAAAGTTCTTCCTTTCAAATCAGTAAAATCTACGACTGCAAAGAAACCTGACTGAGGCATTGTTTTGTCTCTTAATTTTACTCCATCAATTCCTTTTAAAAGATTTATTTTCATTTGTGGTGAACTAGCATATTTTGTTACTTCTTTGATAATTCTATCTTTAGTTTTACTATTATTTATTATATCAATGCCATCAATTAGAGCTTTTAATAATTCTAAGCGGTACTGATATTCGGCAATAATTGGTTTAAAGTATTTTCGGGCCATTTTATATCTGCGATTAGTTCCATTAAAGGCTCCAGCAAGAGCTTGAACTTGTAAAACTGGTAGAGAATCCATGGTTGAAAATATTTTTTCTTCAATTCCTTTACATATTGGAATCGGTGCTACAATGGCTCCGGCACGAATGCCTGCAAGGCCATAAGCTTTGGATAATCCTAATAGGGTTATTGTATTGTTGAAATACTTGGGCATAGTTGCAAGCGGTAGAGCTAAATCTTCTTGATCATAAGTTAAATCCCTGTAAATTAGGTCATCAATAACAAATACTCCTTTTTCTAAGCACACATCACCGATGCCTTTTAAGATTTCCACATTTTTCTTGTTCATAACTTTACCGAGAGGATTATGTGGATTCATGTTTAGAAATGCCACGACACGTGGAGTGTAATTGAGTTTATCTTTGAATTCTTTCTTTAATCTTTCATTTATTGTATCTATTTTTTGGGCAAGTTTGATTGGATTAACGTAGAAATTATCTTCTTCTTCTAAATCAAGTACTTCTACGCGACCATTCATTCTTTCGGGGTCAACTGCGAAGAGTCCATAATTAGGGCCTGTTACAATAACTACATCTTCATCTTTCATAATTGTAGATAATATCATGTTAAAGGCATGTGTTGTCGAACAAGAAAATACTACATTCTCAACGCCTAAGCCATCATAATTCTCAGTTTTATCTTTTTTGAATCCTTCTTTGATTAAATAGTTAACGAAATGTGCTCTAGCAATAACGTGTCCTCCAATATTAGGATATTGGTATAGATATTTGCCCATTAACATTTTGATGATATATTCTCGTGCCATAGGAAATGGCTTGGTTCTCATGGGAGAGCCTGTCCTTACAGTGTGAATCTCATTAGGAAGTACAAAGCCAGGGTGGTCATAAACGTGCAAGTCTTTATTTAGTAGATAAAAACCTTTTTCTATTTTTTTTATTTCAGGGTAAAATTCTTTCCCATCTTTTCTTTTACCAAACTGGCTATATTCTTCTAACAATGAGGGGTTATCATCTGTAAATTGTTTTAAAGATTTAGAAAAATTATTGGTATCATAACTACTGTTTATGACATCAACATCTTCATTTAAAATTTTCTTTGCAATTTGTTTAATTTTATTAATTGACATTTTTAATCACCATATTATTATTATACACCATATTCTACTAAAAATATATAATTGTAGTTTAAATTTGTATTAAGAGTGTGTCAAATATAGTTGATTTATTTTTCACTCTTTTTTGGCTCGGTTGTTTTTTCTTTAGTACTTGTTTTGGATACATTGTAATATTCCCTTACTTTGTTTTCAATTTCTTGGCATAATTTTTTATTTTCTTTTAATAGTGATTTTACATTTTCTTTTCCTTGTCCTATTTTTTCACCTTTATATGAATACCATGCTCCACTTTTTTCTACAATTCCTGCTTCTGCCGCAAGATCAACAAGTTCTCCCTCTTTACTTACTCCTTCGCCATACATGATTTCAACATTAGCGATTTTGAATGGAGGTGCAATTTTATTTTTAACTACTTTGACAACAGTTTTGTTACCCACTACATCTGTGCCTTGTTTAATTTGTTCTCCTCTCCTAATATCTAATCTTATTGATGAATAGTATTTTAAAGCTTTTCCACCTGGAGTGGTTTCTGGATTACCAAACATTACACCTACTTTTTCTCTTAGTTGGTTAATAAAGATTACAATTGTGTTCGTTTTATTAATTGATCCCGATAACTTTCTTAGAGCTTGGCTCATTAATCTAGCTTGTAGACCAACGTGTGAATCACCCATTTCTCCATCAATTTCTGCTTGAGGTACTAAGGCTGCAACAGAGTCAATAACAATAATATTTACAGCCTCACTTTTAACAAGTGCATCACATATTTCTAAGGCTTGTTCTCCTGTATCTGGTTGCGATAGCAATAGTTCCGCAATGTTAACTCCTAAATTTGAAGCATATATAGGATCTAGTGAGTGCTCGGCATCAATAAACGCGGCGCGTCCTCCTTCTTTTTGAACTTCAGCAATGGCGTGTAAAGCAAATGTTGTTTTACCTGAGGATTCTGGTCCAAATATTTCTATAATTCTCCCTTTTGGATATCCTCCACCAAGAGCAACATCTACCGCTATTGAACCACTAGAACTAGTATCAATTTCTCTTTTTTCTCTTTCACCTAATTTCATAATTGCTCCTTTGCCGAATTGTTTTTCAATGTCGGCTAAAACTTGGGCCAAGGCTTTTTCTTTATCAATCGTTTTGTTCATTTTTTTCTCTCCTTTTCTCACAGTACAATTATATTTTACTATACTTTTTTGAAAAAAACAATACTTTTTTACAAACTTTTGTTTGAAACCTTGCAAAGTCTTGGAAATAAAGAAAAAAATTAGATTTGTTCGTCTAATTCTATTCTTCATAATCATATTCTAATATATTTATATATGCTTTTTCCCTTGGCTTTTTATTACATAATTATATGAATCCTTACACATTTCTTTAATGCCTTTTGTGGCTTTCCAACCAAGTTCTTTATATGCTTTTGTAGGGTCTGCATAGCAAGCATCAATATCACCTGGTCTTCTTGCTACGATTTGTTTATTGATAGTTACATCGTTCACTTTTTCAAATGTTTTTACTATTTCTAATACGCTATAACCTCTGCCTGTTCCTAGGTTGTAATATTTTAATCCATCCATATGTTTCAAGGCACTTATGTGTCCCTTGGCTAGATCTACAACATGGATATAGTCTCTAACACCAGTGCCATCAGGAGTATCATAATCATCCCCATATATGTTTAAACACGGTAATTCACCAATCGCTACTTTAACTATGTATGGAAGTAAATTGTTTGGTATTCCGTTTGGGTCCTCTCCTATTAGACCACTTTCATGCGCCCCGATAGGATTAAAATATCTTAGGATTGTTATATTATATTTTTTATCTGAGTAATATAAGTCTCCAAGTATTTTTTCAATAAATAGTTTGGTTGTTCCATACGGATTAGTTGTACTTAGTGGAAAATCTTCTTTAATTGGTAAACTTTTTGGTTTTCCATATACTGTAGCACTTGAAGAAAATATAATGTTTTTACAGTTAAATTCTTTCATGACTTCAAGTAATACTAGTGTTGAATTAATGTTATTATCATAATATTCTAAGGGTTTACTGACCGATTCACCAACTGCTTTTAATCCTGCAAAATGAATAACGGCATCAATTTTGTTTTCTTGAAATATTTTTGTTACTAATTTTTTGTTGCGTAGATCTTCTTTATAAAATTTCACTTTTTTGTTTGTAATTTTTTCTATTTTATCTATTACTTCTTCTTTAGCATTGGATAGGTTATCTACTACTATAACTTCATATCCATCATTTAATAATTCTACACAGGTGTGGCTTCCTATGTAACCACAACCACCTGTTACTAATATTTTTTTCATATATTCCTCCTAATTTTTATTTATATAATCACTAATTAATTTAATCATGTTATCTGTATTACTGATAAATTTTTTGGGTTTAAAGTGCTTGGCTTTATTTAATACTTCAGCTATATTATTGTTATCTAGTTTTAAGAGATAACCTTCTTTGCTAAAGTTGTCTATTATCTGTAATTGATGGTCATTAGCACTTTCTTTATAAATTTTAAGTCTTGACATGGCAATTATTTTTTTATTGTTTTTTAGGCCTGTAATTATTGAACCTACACCACCATGGGTTATTAAAATATCACATTTTTTCATAAGTTTATCAAATTCATTCATTGGTATAACATCAAATATTTTCATATTTTTGCTATCATATTTGGTGGAACCCGCTTGGACAATAACTTCTTCTTTGATAATGTCATTTTCAATGGCATCTTCGATAATATCAAGTAATCTTTTAAATTCTTTGTCTTGTGTTCCTAGTGTTACTAATATCATTAATATATCCACCCCCCGTATACTGATTTAGGATATATATTTAGCATGTTTTCCCATTGTACAATAAATAAATCAGCAAATTTATATACTATTTTACCTGTTATGGACTTGCTAGAAGAATTGGCAAAACTTTCAATAAATATTATCTTGCTTCCAAATATTTTTCCAATAAGACACATTGGTCCTGCAGTATGGGCTCCAGTTGTAACTATATATTTAGGCTTTATTTTAATATAAATAAACAAGGATTTAAAAGTATTGTATATTAATTTAAAAAAGTAAGTAAATGGATGGTATCTTGTTCCAAATATTAAATAGTGAACTTTATTAGTATATTTATCTTTTAAAAATAAGGTTGATTTACTTTTTTCGGTAACTAGATAAGAATCATAATTTTTAAACATTTTCTCTAATTGCATTAATTCACTTAGGTGTCCACCCGAACTAGCAATAAATAAAACTTTTTTCATACGATACCTCATTTATTTTAAAATATTTTCCCATATTTTAACTATTTTTTCTTTAGAAAATTCTTTTGATTTTTCTTTAGCATTTGTGCCCAATTTATTTCTTAACTTAGAATCGTTTATCAATTCACTTATTTTTTCTATCATTTCATCTTCATTTCTATCTTTTATTAAATAGCCATCTACACCATTACTAATTATTTCATTAGCACCTTGGGCAGAAGTATATGCTAAACAAGGAACTCCAACACTCATTGCTTCTATTAAAACTAATCCAAAACTTTCTGTATGTGATGTCATAACATAAATAGAACTATCACATAACAACTCATTAATACTTTCTTTATTTTGATATCCACGAAAAATAACTTTATCATCTAATTTTAGTTCTTTAGCTAAATCTAAAAGATTATTTTTTTCCATTCCATCACCAATTATATTAAGGTGCCATTCTGGATATTTAATAGTTAATTTTTTAAATAACCTAAGTAAATCATCAAATCCTTTTTCTTTCGATAATCTACCAATAGAAATAATGTTAGTCATATCTAATTTAGAAGTTTTTTTTGGAGTACTATCCAAACAATTAGGAATATATATAGCCTTTTTACCTAAATATGATTGATAAAATTCTTGTAATTCTTTAGATACCAATACTAAATAATCCATATTCTTACAAGATTTTACTAAATTATTAATGTATTTTTGATCATTATTATGATGATTATGTTCCCAAGCTATTTTTTTGCAATCCTTATCAGCATATTTTGAAACCCAATTGTTATGCAGAATTCTTGTAGATATAATTACATCCGTATCTAATTTTTTTATTGCATCAATCATTAACTTTCTTCTTAAATATAATACCTTTATGCTTTTAAAACACTCTTTAATGAACATAAAATAATTCTTGTTCTTTCTGTAATAATATAATTCTTTTTTATTTGGTTTTATTTGTTCCATTAAATAAGTTATTTTTACTTTATCATTTATTTTAAATACAGGCTCACTATATAATTTATAAGTTGATATTATTTCAACATCATAATCTTTAGATAATAGATTTGCTAGTGTTGCTATAGCATTTTCGATTCCTCCATAACCTAAATGTAATACTAGAAATGTTATTTTTTTCATATAATCACCAGTTTTTCTTTTCAATAAATATCTTTCTTGTAATAAAATTATATACCATGACTATACCTGTTGATGCTATTTTTACAAGCATATAATATATATGTAATCTTTCTATTCCAAGATACATTATTAATTGATTTATCCCTAGTCCTATAATACTGAAAATAATAAATATGGTAAAGTCTTTATACGTTTGCTTATGATTAACATCAAATACCCATTTAATACTCATAATATAATTAAATATTACCGAAATAGAAAATGATATTATTGAGGAATACAATACATATATATTTAAATATTCAGTACAAACATATGCAAAGTGTAGTCAATAATAAATGCAATTCCTCCAACTATACCAAATTTTAATATTTGTTTAATTAAGTTGTTATTCATTTCTGTTTTTCACCATCATGTTTAAATATAATTCATATAACTGTTTGTGCTTTTTGGCAATGACTTGTAGCATTATTCCAGTTATCCATAAAAGTAAAGAGATAATCAAAAACACACCTGATACTATCAAACTAGGAAATCTTGGCACAATACCAGTATTCATATATTCTATCACTACAGGTACTCCTAGCAATAAAGAACACATTAAGGACAAAATCCCTAATATACTAAAGAAAAACCCTGGTTTATATTCTTTAAATAAAATAGCTATTGTTTTTAACACTCTGAATCCATCTCTATAAGTGTTTAATTTTGAAACACTACCAGCAGGTCTATCACGATAAGTAACTGGAACCTCAACTAATTTAAAATTTTTATCTACAGCATGAATAGTCATTTCGGTTTCTATTTCAAATCCTTTTGATAATACAGGAAATCCTTTAACAAATTCATAACTAAATGCACGATATCCTGTCATTATATCTTTAATATTATTTTTAAATAATTTATTAATTAAAAATCTAACCAGTTTGTTTCCTAAATTATGGAATGGTCTTTTATTTTCAGTAAAATATGTGGAAGATAATCTATCTCCTATAACCATATCTGCTTTACCATTTAAAATCAAATCACACATTTCACGGGCATGTTCTTTTGGATACGTATCATCCCCATCTATCATTAAATAGCAATCAGCATCAATTTGTCTAAACATTGACCTAATTACATTACCCTTGCCTTGTTTATATTCGTATTTAACAATAGCTCCAGCTTTTTTTGCAATTTTGTCAGTACCATCAGTAGAATTATTATCATATACATAAATGTCCGCTTCAGGTAAGGTTTCTTTATAATCTTTTATTACTTTTTCTACAGTTTTACTTTCATTATAGCATGGTATTAAAACTGCTATTTTTTTCTTTTCCATTTAAAACACTACCTTTCAATTACATAATTATTATAGCAAAAATATTTTGTATTAACAATTAAATTTTTTAGTATCTACCATTATTGCTAAAAATAATGGTAGCGAAACATAAATACAATATAAATATCTAAATTCAGCATACACAGGAGAGGCCACCAGAGTAAGCCATAGTGCAAATACTAATATCATAGGAACGAGCAACTTATAATTTTGCTATGATTTTTTTACTGCATTCATTTGATATAATATAGGGAGACAACAATAGTAATGGCAGACAAGTATATGCTCCATATATATATCTAAATTCAGCAAAAACAGGGGATGCTATCATCATAGTCAACCAGATCCCAAATATTGGCACAAATGGGTACACTCCTTTAATTTTGTTTTTCTCTGCTGATATAACTCCAAAAATCAAAATAATCCAAAAACAAAAGCCTATACTCCATTCAATATTTACAATAGGTAATTCTCTTGATTCCAATTTTGTAATAACTTTTTTAGCATTTTCAGGAAGTTTGGAATGCATCTCTAATCCATAATTGTTTTCTATTATGCTACTAGTTACTGACCAATATTCTACTCCAGGGTACCAATAACCCAATGTGCTTATGGCATAAGATTCTAGTGCTACACTGGGATGTTCATATACTAATTTTAGATATAATTTTAAATATTCCAGTTTATTATTATCAAATATAGCACCATTATAATTTTCGTTGAATTTTATCCCATCAGATAATCTTGGATTGTAACTAACTGCCATAACTTCGAGAGGCATTAACTCGTTAATAAGTTCTTTTTCATCTTCAGTAAATTTAACATTTTTAAAAGCCATCCTACCTACTTGTTGAAGTGGCATACCAATATATTCTGCAGATGAACTTTTTGTTATATTTAGGTAATTGAAGACAGGTTTTTTGATAACTAGGTATATAGAAAAAACTATAAAGAATGCAACTCCAAATATTTTAATATGCTTTTTAAAAATAATTAAACTTGCAAATGCTAAAATAATGTACATATAAATTGCATTATTTCTAAAAAATACACAGAAAATTGAAACAATAATAAAACTAACAACACTATTAAATTGTAATTTCTCCTCTTTTTCAATAATTTTAATAGTTTCCATAGTTAATAAAAGTAAAGTGCCAGCAAACATAACATCTTTCCACATAACGATACTATAATATCCGTGCACTGGGATCAAAGAATAATATAAAACAATTATTAATAGTATATAGTCATTCACCTTTCTTTTATGTAAAAATACAATAAGTGAAGAAAATATTGATGCTAAGGTAGTCATTTGGAAAATTGTTGATGTTGCCACTGCGGCTATAACATTCCCAAAAAATTTAAATCCAATTTTATACGGCAGTGCAACAAAAAGCGTATGAATTACTGGGTGGTGATCTGATATATTTGTAAAATTATTTATAATCGTAGTTAACTCTTCCATTGAATCTGGAGTTATAGTTCCTGGATAGAATGCTAAAAAGTATGGTATCCACGAAATAAAAATAATAGCAAAACTAAGAGCAAAAACAATTCTTTCCTTATTTATTTTACTTGTTGTTTTTTTTAATATAAAATCATATAAATAAACTAAAACATTCTTTAATATAATAAACAATAAATTAAATATTCCAAAAAAATCTATTAAATTTTTAATCGTTAATAATTGTCTAAAGAGACTCAATTCTCTATTGTCCATCAACTTATATGCTATCCCGCCAAATACGATTATAAAAGAAAATAATATAGCTAAAGTAATACTTTCTTTTTGCATTTTTTTACTAAATACATCTGTTTTTAAATATAAAATAATTAATCCAAAATATATTATCCATGAACAGACATCATAGGCCTTTAAAGAATTTAACATACAAATTACATAATATGTCAATGATGCCATAAATACTAAAACCATATTTTTGTTCTTTATTAGTATTTCCCTTATTTTAGTAACAATATTATTCATTTTTTTCACCTCGTAAGAATTGTTTTCTCATTTCATTTTGCATTCATACATTTTTATTGCTTTTTTTGATAAAAGGTGTTTTAATGTGTGCCTTCCTTTAATATTCTCTATTTTTCATGCCTAAATATTTTCTTGATTTTATGCTTAACCTTTCTTAAAAATCTAAAAATTGCGAAAGTGGGCTTTGCTAGAGACCCCATTCTCCTTCTTACAAACCAAATTGCAACTTTTTCATCTATAGATGTCCAAGTGGCATCGAAGTGATGTACAATACAAGTGTTTTTACTAAACGTTTCGTTAGAGCCATCATATGATTTCGGGTTAAAATACTCTTTTTTATAAATATGTATGTCATCTTCTAAAACCTGATTTTCATCCACATTTGTTAGACCTAACTTTCTAAAATAGTTTGTTATTATTTTTGGGCTTGTTACGGAATACAAATCTTCTTTATTGAATTTTGCTTTTTTGTAAATGTTAAAAATATTGTTTATGTGTTTGTTATTTTTTTCTTTTACTCCAAACATGGCTGAAGCTAAATAATTTTCATCTTCGCGTCCAAACCACATAGAATTATTTAAAATATTATCAATTTTTTTTGTTACTTCAATGTCTGTATCAAAATATACACCACCATATTCTTTTAATGCATATATTCTAGCTACATCACTAACAAATGCCCATTTTTTACTTTCGTAGGCTTCTTTAGAAAATTTAGTAATGTTAATATCAAAATTATTTTCATTCCACTCCATAATTTTATAATCAGGCATGTATTTTTTCCAAGTTCTAATATATTTTTTGAACTTTCTAGGCATTTTCTTGCCACCGAACCAACAATAATGTATATATTTATCCATAAATACCTCCTATTACACATTTAATAAATATTTTAAATGTTCCATACATTGCTCTGTTCCATCTTATATATCTTCTAAATTTTAAAAGTATTTTAATTTTGAAGAATTTTTTATTATATAAGTTGTTATATATCATCGATATTACTTTTTTTTGATTTTTTGTGGAAAACATATCATACTTGTATATAATATCGTTATCTATAATATATTTTATTATATCACAATTATCATTATAAAATTCTTTCATTTTTATACAAAATTTTTTTCTGTTATTAACTAAGGTTAAGTCAAACATATCAAGTGTTCTTTCAACAAAAAATATATTTATTATATTACTATATTTATTTTTGTTTTCAATATTATTAAATACATTACTTAGATTTTTACAAATTTTATAAAACGCTTTATCTAATGTATTGTTATTTACTATAGAGTTTTTTCTTTGTAAATAATAATAATTGGGATTTGGAATATATTTAATTTTTTTGCTATCGCACAAAATAAAAGGAGTTACTGCAACATCTTCATATTGTTGTCCTAATGGAAAAGGATATTTATATAAATCTTTTTTTATTATTTTGTTACATGATGATCCAAGCATTGCTCCGTGCATTAGTTTATTTAACAACTCTCCTTCACTATCTTCTCTTATAGCACGTGTAGTGTAGTTTGTTTTTTTTGTATCTTCGAAAACAATATATAAATCATATATAATAATATCATATCCTTCGCTTATTGCTTTTCTAGCATTGTTATAAAATTCCTCGCTTATAGTATCATCAGAATCTATCACGCTTATGTATTTACCATGCGCTAATTCTATACCAACATTTTTTGTATCTGCAAGTCCTTTATTTTTTTTATATTTATATATAAATCTTTTTTTTGTGTCATCTGGTAGTTTTTTTATAAATCTTTTTATAATCTCTTCTGAAGTATCTGTTGACCCATCATTTATAATTATCACTTCACAATCTTCTTTAATCGCGGTTAATATTGAATTTAAGCATTTTTCTACATAATTAGCAGTATTGTATACAGGAACAATAATTGAAAAAAGAATATTTTTATTTTCCATGCACATCACCCAAGTTGCCTTTCATAATATTTATCACACACTTCTTTGGCATTGCCTATCATTTGTACCTCACCGTGTTCTAGCCACATAGCTCTATCACATAATTGTTTAATTGAATCTAATGAGTGCGAAACATATAAAACAGTAGTACCACCTTTTATCATTTCTAGCATTTTACTTTTACTTTTTTCTTGGAATTTGATATCTCCTACTGATAATATTTCGTCTACTATTAATACCTCTGGGTTAACTATAGTTGCTATTGAAAAGGCAAGTTTTGCTGTCATACCTGAAGAAAAGTTTCTTATTGGTACATCTAAGAAATCTCTTAGTTCCGAGAATTCTACTATTTCTTCAAATTTTTCGTCGAGAAATTTTTTTGAATACCCTAATACTGCTCCATTTAGATAAATATTTTCTCTTGCGGTTAATTCAGGATCAAAACCCGCTCCTAATTCTATCATTGGAGATATTGCTCCGTTTACTGTTATTTTGCCTTTTGTAGGTTTCATGACTCCACTTACCAATTTTAATAGAGTTGATTTACCTGCACCATTCGAGCCTATTAAACCAACGACTTCTCCTTTATTTACGTGTAAACTTACATTTTTTAAAGCCCAAAATTCTTCTTTTTTTGGCCTTTTGCTTTTATCAAATATACCTATAAATGCCATCTTAAATGAAAATTTTTTTTCTATTCCAAGATTAAATCTCATAGATACATTGTCAATATCTATCATGACATCACTCCTCTAAATATAATATATAAATTTGTCTTGTTTTGATTTAAATATAATAGACCCAATTATGGTACTTAGTACTGCGACAATGCCACACATAAATAGGGTTGTAACCGAAGGCATTCTACTATATAAAACTATTTCTCTAACTGAATCTATAAATAAATATAATGGGTTTAATTTAAATAAGCTTTGTAAGTTTGATGGTAACATTGTTATGCTATAAAATAGTGGAGTAAAATATTGCCATATTGTTAAAACAATGCCGTATATATAAAACATATCTCTTAAAAATACTGATACAGTAGATAATATAAAAGATATACCTACAGTAAATAAGAATAAACAAGCAAATATGTAAGGTAATAATAAATAATACCAATTTATATGACAGGTATATTGTCCTAAACCAAAATAAGAAAGCACTATTATTAAAAGCCAAGGGACAAGCGTAAGCAAAAAGTTGATGCCTACGAATAAGCATTTAGATAAAGGAAATATATATTTTGGGATGTATACTTTGTTTATTAGGCCAAATGCTCCTACTACCGAACTCATGGCTGAATTAGATGCTTCACTAAAATAGTTAAACATGATAAGTCCTGTCATTAAGTAAACTAGATAGTTTACCCCTTCCATTCTCATTTTAAACATTTGAGAGAATACTACCGCCATGACTGACATCATAAGAAGTGGGTATAATAGACTCCATACTACGCCTAGTACACTTCTTTTATATTTTACTTTAAAATCCCTTGATATCATTTGGTTCATTAAGAAGGAATATTTTTTAAAATTAGTTATAATTCCTAACATTTATATTTCACCTAACTCTCATACTTAGATTATAGCAAATATTTAGTTATTTTGCAATTTTTGAATACACTTAAGTGTCAAATACACTTTTATCTGTAAACTATTAAATCAAGATTAATAAATGCTAATATTTTTTTTATTTTTCTTTTTAAGTTGTTACTTAGTAAATATTTATATATTTTTCTTGTTGTTAATTCTTTTTTATATTTGATTTTTTCTTCTTTATCTAAATATTTTAACTTATTGATACATGCATTAGCCATGTAACTTTGAAATAATTTATTGTTTGTGTTTTTATATTTGTCGAAGAAATATAATACATCTAAGGCTTTTTTGTTTTCTTTTTTGGCATCACTATTTCTTGTGATACTGTTATTAGTTTGGACATACATATATCCACTGTAAGGTATTGATTTAACTTTTTTAGCATTGATAATCATATATGGTATTAATCCTAGGTCTTCATGATATTTATTTTTTTCAAAATAATAATTGTTATCAATCATATAATCTTTTTTTATTATATAAAGTGCCGCCATTTCAAACATAAGACGTGAATCAATTAGTTTTTTAAATGCTTGTTCTCCATTACTTTCAAATGATATATTATTTATTACTTCTTCTTTATTATCGTATACTAAGGTATATCCTATTTTTAGCATATCTTCATCGTTTAGATTTTTATCTATTGTTTTTAAAAAGTCATTTTGAATGTAGTCATCACAGTCAACAAAGATAAGATATTCTCCTTTTGCTTTATTGATTCCGTTATTTCTAGTTAAACTTAGCCCCATGTTGTTTTGGTTAATAATAACTATTTTTTTATCGTTTTTATATTTATTAATTATGTTTATACTATTATCAGTAGAGCCATCGTTGATGACAATAACTTCATAGTTATTACTAGTTTGTTTTAGTATACTATCTAGGCATTTAACTATATATTTTTCTCCATTATAGCATGGTACTATAAAACTATATTTAATCATTTTTTCCACCTATAATGTCTTCTATTTTTTTTATGTTTTCTTTGTTATATTCGTTTATGTTAAATTTTTTAACTTCTAATTTTTTTTCAAAATAAGAGATAATGTTATTATATATATCCTCACTATCTTTTTTACATATTTGGGCATAATCTTTGATGTGTAGACTACCTGAAGTAACATCGATTGTGGTAATGATATTTTTATTTAAGGTTAATGCTTCAAGATATATAACAGGGAAACCCTCGTAGTTAGATACTAAAATAATGGCATCGCTTTGTTTTATATAAGGATATGGGTTGTTTTTTTTACCTAGCATGGTTACATAATTTTTAATATCATATTCTTCTATTATTTGTTCATATTTATTTTTATCAGGTCCATCGCCTATTAACCACAAATGAATATCTTTATTATTTTCTTTAATCATTTTCATGGTTTTAAATAGTCTACTTAGGCATTTACTTTCTTCTTCTAGTCTTCCTATGTATACTAGATTATTTTTTTTGTTATATAGTTTTTCTTTGGTTTTAGTTTTTTCTTCTATTTCTTTATAATTAATTAGGTTATTTATAACTATTGTTTTTTCTTTTAAATTAGGATATATTTTAGTAAAATTATTTTTTGCTTCATCAGATACAAATACTATGTGTTTAAATTTATTTATTTTGAGTTTGTTGAAGAAATTTTTAGTTTTGTTAATGTCATTTTTATACAATAGTAAGTAATCACTGTGAACCCATAGAATGTTATTTTTTGAGGCGTATCTGGTTATAATTGAAGATGGTATATCATATGTTGCATAACATATGGAAGTATCATATTTGTGATAATTAAGGATACAAGTTAGCATAATTTTTAGTCTATTAATTATCTTTCTAACTATAATATTACCGCTTTTAATTACTTTATAATATTTAATATTTACGTTTTTATCAATATTATAAAATACATCTTTATCTTGTAATATTAAATCAATTTGATATTTATTATAATCAAACTCGCTTAGTAAATTAACCAAGGATTTTTCAATACCTCCTATACCTAAATTGTAAGAGGTAAATAGTATTTTTTTCATTTTTTCACCTGAATATTCTATATATAGTTATATAACTCTTTGATAGTATTTTATTACATTCGATTATTTTTTTTATTTTATTTTTTTGATAATATTTATTTTTTCTCCAATTAGGGAAATGATTATTTAAATAGTCATAGGCATTATTTATAAAATGTATGGCATCTTTATAGTTAATTTGATATTTTTGTTTTATAATATACATGGTTAATATTTTAACAAAATAATACTCTATTTCTTCGTAACTGGTTTTTAAATAGCCTTCTTGGACAAAATAACAATAATGTTTGTCTAGTATATCCAGTATGTCAAAAATTTTTTTATCTACTGTGGTGGTTTCGCTTTTACCACGAATTAAGTAGTAATTATAATAATTGTTTAGTTTGCCAATATTGTTTGCTTCACATAAGATGTATGGTAAAATAGCAAAATCTTCATATTTGCATTTAGGAAATTTATATTTATTAAAGATTTCTTTTTTGAATAGTTTATTCCAAGGAGCGTAGTTAATATTAAATAATAATGTGCTATCTTTTTTCATGTTGGTGATGTTATTATAAGGAATATCTATTTTTTGAATGTTATTTTTGTCTTCATATACTTGATAATAGTTCCATATTAAGAGGTCTAGATTGTTTTTTTTCACATAGTTATAGGCATCTAAGTAGGTATTAGTATCTACATAGTCATCACTGTCAACAAATGCTAGATATTCACCATTTGCTTTTTTTATACCAAAATTTCTTGTTTCTCCAATGCCATGATTAGTTCTTTTAAAGTATTTAATTTTTTTATTAGATAAATATTTTTGCATAATGGTATCGCTTGTATCTGTGGAGCCATCATTGATTACAATTATTTCAATTTCTTTTAGAGTTTGATTGATTAGGCTATCAATACATTTTTCTAAGTATTTTGAAGTGTTGTAAACTGGTACAATAACACTAACTTTTATCATACATATCACACTCGCTTAATTTTATTATACAAAACAATATATTAAAAAACAAGTATTAATGTGGGTTTATAAGATAATAGTGTTAAATTGTATCAAAAATTACTTTTTTTAGAATCAATTCGTGAGTTAAATTTTTTTATTTCTAAGAATATTTTTTACATAAAATATACAAATAATAATGTAGAAGTATTAGATAATTATATTAAGTGTTTTTAATAAAAAAAGACCACTGCTGGAATAGTGATCAAGTGAAAAATTCCTAATTTAAAGTTCGGTAAACTTAAATAATTATAACAAAGTATAATTTTGGAGATTTCTCGTATTTAATTATATCACCAATTAGGGATTTCTACAAGAAAGTTGGTGAAATAATGGCAGTTTACAAAGATCCTAAGCCTACTAAGAATGGTAGAGCTTGGTATTTTAAGTTTAGCTATAAAGATGCATTTGGTGCTACTAAACAATATAGATCTAAAAGATATTTAACTAAAAAGGACGCATCTGATGCAGAAAGAATGTTTTTAGTTACTTCTACTGATAAAGTTGAAGATAACAATATGACATTTAAAGATTTATATGATGACTTTAGAATGCATAACGATGAAATAATGAAAGATACCACTAAGTATGGTTATGATAATAATGAAAAGTTTATAGAGTGTTTCTTTACTGTTAAATTGAAAGATTTTAATATTATGCAATTCATGTTTTCTAGATTTTCAGATATCCCACTTTCTCCAATAAGTTCATATGTAAAACCTAAGTCATCAGACCATCCATATTGGCTTAAACCCCAAGTATTAATTTTTGACTGATATTTACTATCCATGTATTTATGAACTTTCAACATTTCTTCAATATTTTTATTGTTTAAAACATCTTTTATTGAATTAATATCTTCATCAATATCTCTCTTCATTTGATTAACTTTACTCATACAAAACCTCCTATACTGCGACTGGTACTATTTCCTTAACAATTTCTGCAATGCATTTCATTATTTCTTTATAATCAATGTCATTTGCATATTCATATTTTTTCTTATATGAATCCCATCTATTTTTAATAATCTCACTGTCTTTTAATATTGCTACAACTTCTTCAATATTTCCAGTATAATCTCTCTTTTCAAATGTTTTATCTACTGCCTTACGCAAATCATCTATTTTAACGTCATTCCAACCCTTAGTATATATCAAATATAAGTCATAATAATCTCTTATTCTACTATTAGCTTCAGCTCTTCTTAAAATTGTTTCTAGCTTTTCTGCAATTACAGTTTCAATATTATATGACCATACATTTACATAACTATCCCCTAATATTGGGCGGTATTTATATATAATAGGTTTGGGTGTTATAGGATCTCCTGTTGCGATATCAATTTGAAAATTTTCTCTAATTGTATCTACCTTTACATTTAAAATAACTCTAAAGCCACCATATTGATCTTCTTCTCGTATGTTACCTATCTCTATGAAGCTTATCAAAGCACCATCATTAATATCTATTGCAATAATAGATTTAATCATCTTTTCAACATTTTCTTTAGTAAAATTAGCATCTTTTATTGCAGTATCTATATCTTTAGTAGATCGACTTTCTAATCCAAATAACTTACTTAAATAGAATCCTCCTTTTAAAATAAAATTATCACGATACTTACTTACTGCTAATCTTTCTATAAATCTATCATACATATATAAACGAAGTAATGTATTAAAATCCAAGTTTCGTTTAACAGCTATATTTTTTAAGTTATCTTTTACTTGCATACTATTCATACATCATACTCACAAAATCCATAACTTCTTCTTTTATACCAAACATATCGGCATACTTTGAAAGTTTTATTAGATCATTGTCCTTTCTTTTAAGATATTCTTTAGTTGCATATTTAACATGCTCTATATCCATTCTTTTTTTAGAACGAATTATGTCACAAATACATCTTTCCACATCATAAACTCTTACTTTATTACCCTGTGGTGTTTTAGCTTCAGTGACACCTATATCATAGAACTTATCATCTACATAAAAAACGTTATGCTTTTTTAGCTTAGGATTATTATATTTTTTTGTAACAGTTATATCAAAAGAACTATCTGGTGCTTTAATTGAAAGATTATGAAAATAAAGTGCCGTCATATGAGAATAAATTATTTTTGGAGTACTTACACTAAGTACATAATATACATCCTCGATCTTAGCTGAATCTATATAAATTCCTTTAGCCACTTTTTCTATCATATTCT
This sequence comes from Clostridium sp. CAG:762, assembly GCA_000432575.1. Lineage (GTDB taxonomy): Bacteria > Bacillota_I > Bacilli_A > RF39 > UBA660 > CAG-762. The sequence continues at coordinate 94,011 of HF996799.1, read as the reverse complement.
TTTTAGTCATGATAGATAGATAATTTCTGCTTATATCAAAATCTTCGAGTTCTTTTGCAGTGATATATCCATTATTTCTTTCCATAAGTTTTTGAATGATTTCTATATTACTTTCGTTTATAAACTCCTCTTTTGTCATAAAATCCATAATTTCACCTCTTTGTTCATTCATACGGACATTATACCATTTATCCGTATCATTGTCAATATGATGAAAACTGATAAATTAAGCATTTTCAGTTTAATTGTCAAAAAGTAGATTATTTTCATTGAGAATTTTTGCCACTTTCGGCACTTTTCTTAAATGAACTATTTTTTAAAACTCATTTTTTTTGTACCTAAAATTATTTTGACAACACTGATGCCTCGCAAACCCTTATAAAATGGGCATAAAAAAAGATTCTTTTTGAATCTTTATTTTACTATCCAAGCATTAGGTAAATGTCTACCTCCATCGCCTTCTTGGGTTGAAGGGGTACTTATATACTTACCATTTGCATACATTATTGCTGAGTTTCCTCCATCAAGGTTGCTAGCATTATAGGCTCCATATTTAAGTAACAGAGTGGCTATTTGTTTCATGCTCATGCCTATTATGCCTTTGTTATATTGTCTTCCATCACTTACAAGAAGAAGTACTATGCCATCTTTTCTTTGGGCTATCGCTGTTCTTTGGGCTTTGCCCCAACCACCATCACCTTTAATATTGGCCATTTTCCCATTTACTATTAAAAACGGTCCAAATTCCATGCCTTGTACCATACCTGCATTGATTGCAGCGGTTGCCGTGTCATTGATTAGCATTAATACACCATCTTCATTAAAGCCAACGATGCCTCCACCATAATAAGGTTTGCCTACATTTGAAGCAATTCTTCCGTCCATAATAACGGCTCCTGAAGGTATCTTAGTATAATTCTTTCCATAGGTATAACCGCTTGCATTGATAGCTACTTTAGCATCATTTTCTTCCGCTATTTCATCTATTTTTTGTTTACCTGAATTACTAGAACTTACTAGATGGACTCTTTTGGAATCATATATTACGGCAATATAAGCTTTGTATCCATCTTCTTCTACTGTGATTATTTTATATAAGTCATTGTCTTTATTTCTTTTTAGTACTTGTTCTTCGTAGATAGAAGAATAATGGCCTGTGTCTACTAATTTAGTAAAATCTATTTTAGTTGGATCTGTGCTATCTTCTATTTCAATTACTTTGTTGCTGTTTAACACTTCTTTAATGGTTTTATTTGAATAAAATGTTCTGGCTAAGTACTTGTGGCTCATCGTGGGCATGGCATTAGTAATTAAGAAATCTCTAATACCAAAAAATGGAACATAAAAAGTAATTAAACATATTATTGCAAATATATCTAATATTATGAGTGTTATAACCCATTTCTTAGTACTTTTTCTAAACATATTATCACTTCCCTATTTCGTACTTATTATCTTTTTTGCCTGTTCCTTTTAGTATTTTTAAATTACTATCTAAATATAATACTGGTCTAATTTTATATTTAGAAGTAATATTATCACCATATATTTTCTTGTCTTTATCAATAACAAATATTGTATTATCCATGTTATCACTTAATCCATTTAAGGTAAAGTTTTCTTCATAATCATTAATAAACAATTCTCCTACTTGATATAATCCTACATAGGTGTTAATTTTGTTTTCAAATGTAAGTTTATAGCTATAATCGTCTGTTTTGAAACTTCCTATATAAAAGTATCCTTTTTTTAGGTAATCTTTATTTTCTAGTGATTCATAGAAGGTATTATTTAGGTAATAACCAATATTGTTTTTAGAATTAATGTTGAAGATGTTGTTTTTAGTATTGAATACTTTTTTTACTATATTATTATCTTCTTCAATGTATCCTTCCATGGCAATTTTCATAACATTTTTATCTTTTTCTATTATTCTATAAGTATTATTGCTGTAAGTTAGATATTCTCCTACACTAGCATCGTATAAGGTGCTAATGGTTTTATTTTCAAATGTGTAAGGGTTTTCTTTACTTCCATCACCTGATACTATGGTGTTTCCTTTTAATGTTATGACTGGTCTTATTCCAAGTATATCTCTGTCATTTGAAGTTGTGATGCCTCCTTTATCAAAGACATAGTATGCAGAATCTGTGCTGTTAGTACTGGTCCAATAATAACTATTATTATTTAAATAACTATCATTTGCTAAGGCTCTTACATATTCGTAGGCACTTATTGTACTGATTAGATTGCTATTTTCAAGTTTTTTGCAGGTTGTTTTTTTTATATCATTAACTATATCTTTACAGGTATATGTGTTAGTTAAATATTTATCTGTATCTTCTAGTGAATAATAGAATATTCCCTCATTTTTGCCTCCAAGATTTAGCCATTTGTTAATTAATGAGTCACTAAAATTATATTCATCTCCATAAGATAAACTAGTTTGTACATCTTCAGTTATTAGTTTAATATTTTTGTCTTTGTCTATTCCTAATATTCTAAAGTATCTACCTGAATAATATACATAATTGTTACTAACTTTACCATAAAAATAATATTCATTGGTACTATTATCCAATTTAAAATTATTATCTTTGGCACTTATTACATCGTCTTTTTCATTTGATACTTTACTAATTAATACATCATAAAAATTCTTGTTTTCAACCACTGTTGGTGTGTTTACTTCGCTTCTTTCTAGTTTGTAAAAATGAATTAAGCGATATCCATAAATGCAAATAAGTGTAAGCAAAAATATTACACTTATACATATAAAAATCTTGTCATATCTTAAACGCCTTTTCATAATTCACCCAATTCTATAAATGTTTATGCTCCAAAATCACTTTGATAACTGATTAAACTTGCACTTATTATGCCATTTACTCCTTTGAATTTATTAAGTAATTCTGTTTTCCCTTCGCTTAGTTCTATTTCAAAAGTAAGTTCTATAATATCTCCTGTAATTGATTTGCTTTTTAGTTTGTATTTAGGTAATTTTTTTATTACTTTTTCTATTTGTTCATCCATATCTATGTTGTACTTTAAAACAAATAAGTATTTGCTACCTCTTTTAAAGCTCATTGTATAACTAATAAAATATAGTATTCCAAGAGCAATAGAACTAACTATAGCAACAATATATAAGCCTGCTCCTGCCATGATACCTGCACTGATGGCCCAGAACATAAATACTGTATCTACTGGTTCTTTTACCGCGGTTCTAAAACGGACAATGGATAAAGCTCCAACCATACCTAGTGATAATGCTAAGTTAGAGTTTATTGTTCTAATAATTAATGCTGTGACCATTCCTAATAATATTACTGATAGGGCAAAAGATTTAGAATAGACAACTCCACTGTAGGTTTTACGATAAACCCATATTATTAATAATCCTATTACGAAGGCCGTTACTAAAGAGAGCATCATATCTCCAATAGATATTGTCCCAGTAAATTCACTAACCACACTTTTTTTTATAATATCAAAAAATCCCATATTTACATCTCCTTATTTTATGCTAGCACATGAGGCAAACTTAGAGAAGGCTTGCCTCATTAATGGCACTGTGCTAAGTACCGTTTGTATATGTTCTGGTAACACTTCGTTAAATTTAACTTCTAGTATTACTTCATCATCTCTTATTATTGGAGTAAGTGATGAGTCTTTATCAAATAGATTATAATTATATAATCCCGATTTTACTTTGCTATCAAAAGTAATTCTAATATCCGATATATGGTAAGTGTAAGCAAGTCTATCATAATCTACTATTACTGTTGGTATTAGGTGTTTTAATCTGTAGTCAAGTAGAAATTGTTCTAATAGGGTGCCACTTATTTTTTCCATATCGATGTCAATTGTATCACCATTTATAATTTTACTACAAATATCATAACTTATCAACTGTTGCTTTTTATATGTCATATTATTACATTTATATTTACATTCTAATCTTATAAATTTTTTATCTTTGTTATATATTCTAATGCGATATTTTTTTCTATATTCAACTCCATCTACTTTTTCATAATATGCTGTTTTTTCCATATCATCAAAATATAAACTTCTAATTAAGTAGTTTCCATCCCTTGCTCCATTTATATCTTTATCCATTATTAAGGATAATCTTTGTTTCAAGACTTCTGCCATGTCTTTATTGATTATATATTTTATTTCATATCTATATTTAGCCATTTAAATCACCAAAATATTTTTTCATTTCACTGTCAGTTAGTTTAAAGAATGTTTTTGCTTGTTTTATCATGTAACCACCTCTAAGCCTTGCATATTTTCTTAAATCCTCAACATTGCCTTCCCATTTGCTAAAGTCTAAGTTCCATCTTTTAAAGTCCTTTTTTAAATCAACTTTTAGTTTGTCATGCATTTCATTGATTCTAGCAAGTACTTTTTCTTCAGTAAAGGTATTTTTCATATGATAAGCAAGTCTTTCTACATATCTTTTTTTAAATTCTTTATTTTTCATTAGGTTTCTTAGAACGACTGTGCTTATTTGTAATCTACTCATCGGGGTGGCACTGGTGGAAAACTCATAATAATTTTTGCTATAGTTATACATCGCCCAGTCAAAGTCATATAGGATGCCACGCATTCTTCCTCCATTTATTGATGGATGGGTATAGAATCTAGCGTTTACTATATCATTATTGGTAAAATAAGTTTCTGTTATCCAAAAATCAATGATGCTGTCAATGTCTATTTTTGTTTTGATGTATTCATAGTTTTTACTGTTAGCCATATTGTTTGTAGATAAATAGTTGGTTAAGTTTTTGTACCAAATATTATCTCCTGCGGTAACATCATTGTCGATTCTAACAATTTTAACGTCTTCAGCATTTACGTTGTAATGGTTTGAAATAAATTTATCATCCACTTTTTCTCTTATATTGTAGACACCCCAGTATTTACCATTTATATACAGGGATACACTTTTATATGCTTGAACATCAACAGTGTCTAAATCTTCTACTAGAGATGTCATTAATATATCTCTAAAGAATGTTGTTTCATAATCTTGAGATCCACTTCTAATAACTAGGGAATCGTATGCTGAATAATCTCTGTTAGGAAATACTTGATAATTTAATTTGGATGCTCCATATTTCTTTTTAAATTTGATAGCAAAGCTTTTTTTAGGTAGGCTTCTTGTTGAGGCTCCGAATAATTTAAATCCACATGGTATCGAAAAACCTTTACCATCTTCGAATAGTTCTGCGTATGCTTCTCTTTCTTCATCAGCTGTCCATGCATTTACAGATAGGTAATTAAAGTCAGTTTGATTCATTGAAATAGATAAAACTGGTAAATGATCGTTTTCGTTGATAATATAAGAGGATACAATGGTTTCACTGTAAAGTTGTCCTGGTACGTAGTTCATTGCTTTTACTACTGTGCTTTTATTAAGAAAAAGGGAACCATTATATACCTTAGATGTTTTGTTAGGTATGCTTCCATCTAAAGTATAATATATAGTTCCACTTCCTTTGATTTTCACTTCTACATTGGAAACATTATTATATACTCCCGATTTCGTATCAAAACTAGGAATATAGGCTATTTGCCTAGTTCCTTCACCATTTGATTTTAAAGGCGTTGGTTTACTAAAGTAAAAGTATCCTGAATTATTATTTCTTCCCATACTATAATTATTTGGAATATTGGCCACAAATACAGAATCAATGATTTTATTATCTTTAACTAAATATATGGAATCAGTTTTCCCTATTTTGAAATTAGCATGTTTATATGAATTGTTGGACAAATTACTGTCTCCTGAAGCCATGATAACATAGTATTCTCCTGCTTTTAGTTCATAATCTGGTAATTTATATGTATCTTTAATGTTTTCGTTTTTAGTTAGGTAATAATCACTTAGGTTAATTGTTTTTTTAGAGTTGTTTTTTAATTCGATCCAGTCATAATATTCGCCTCCGTTTTGAGGTAAGTAACTGCTGTTTGAATTCATAACTTCGTTTATTATTAAATCATTTCCATTGACTAAATATTTATTTGCAAATTTATTAACCCCATCATTATTGTTGCTATATCCTGGACTAATACTATTTGTTGTATAAAAATCGTCTTGGTCTCTTACATATGCTATGCCATTTTCTAGTCCTTCGTAGGTAACTTCATCAATAATTTTTCCATTTTTGGACGAAAGAATAACACTGCCATTTTTTTCGTTTAATTTAAATCCTGTATAATAACCTTCGCTTCTGTTATTGCTAGAAGTATATACAAATATCGTTTCTTTTGGCATGATTACGATATCAGGAAATTGCCATTTATATAAAATGTTGTAATCATCTGATAAACTATAACCTTTTAGGTTAATAGTATCATTACTTATATTGGTAACTTCTATGTAACCACTGAAAAGACCATCATTATTTTTAAAATTTCCTTTGTTTCTAGGTAAAAATTCATTTATTTTGATAGTTTTATCTTCTTTATCTTTTAAATTTTCTAAGTATTTTTTTTGGCCTGATATGGTGTTTTCATAACCAGGAGTTGCCTGTTTGGAAATGACTATTTTTCCATTGCTATCACGCATCATAACTTCATTTTTAGATAATTTAGATATATCAATGGCATCAATTATTTTACCATTTGGTTTTTTTAAGACAATAATTTCTCCTTTGCTACTACTGAGGCTAAAATTGGCATAAAGCCCCTCTTTTTTTTCACCACATAAGTAAACTATTAAGTATTTTTTGGATTTAATTACTGTGTCTGGGAAAGCCCATTTGCTATCTTTTTTATTATCACTAAGGGAATAATTTTTTAAATTAATATCATGGTTTGTTCCATTGTATATTTCTACATAATCATATAGATTTCCTTCTTTATCAACATGTACTCCTTTATTTGAAGACATTACTTCACTGATAACAAGTTTATTTATATCTATATCTTTATCATTTAAGTCGACTACTTCGTTTTCTAAATTGGATTTAGATAAAAAAATGGTAACAATTATTGATAATACAATAATGCTAATACCAAGTAACATATAAGGCATATTCTTAGTAAATGCTTTTTTATTAAATTCCATTAATATACCTCCTATTCTTTTTCATAATTAATGATACCATAAAGAGACATTTTTTTCAAGAAAAAAAGATACTTTTAAAGCATCTTTAAATATCTTTATTTGCAATATGGAATAAATCCCATAAATCTAGCACGTTTTACTTCTTTAGCAACACATCTTTGGTGTTTTGCACATGTTCCAGTAAATCTTCTAGGTAGCATTTTCCCTGTTTCCATATTTACATATTTTGTAATAATACTATCTTTATAATTTAAATCTTTACCAGCACACATATGACATACTTTTTTCTTTTTCTTAAAAAACTCAGCCATTTTAATCTCCTTTCTTAAAAAGGTAAATCGTCATCACTTAAATCGACAGTTTTGCCAAAGTTGGCAAATGGATCGTTTTCAACATCTACAGTTTCCATTTGAGGTACTTGATTACTGTTGGTATTATAATTATCAAATGGATTTTCATTAGCATTGTTGTAGTTATTATTGCCATTATTACTTTGACTATTTTTTGATTCTAAGAATTGGACGTTTGATGCTACTACTTCGGTTACATAAACTTTTTTACCTTCGTTATTATCATAATTTCTTGTTTGAATCCTGCCTTCAACTAAAAGTAAACGACCTTTAGTCATATATTTGGCAACATTTTCTGCTGTTTTGTCCCATAATACGACATTAATGAAGTCAGTTTCGGCATTACCATTTGGGTTGCCAAAACCACGATTAACTGCCACGGTTATTTGACAAACAGCTTTATTTGACCCTGTGTATCTAAGTTCAGGATCTCTTGTAAGTCTGCCTATTAAAAAAACTCTGTTCATCATTACAAATACACCTCTTACTTATCTAAATTAATAATTAAATGTCTAATAACATTTTCATTTATTAAAGCAACACGATCAAATTCTTTAACTGCTTTATCATTTTTTGCTTCAATGTTGTATAGAAAATAATAACCAGATTTGTATTTTTTGATTTCATATGCAAACTCTTTTTGTCCTAATTCCTTAGATAAAGTAATTACAGCATTATTACTTGTTAAAGTCTTTTCTAAAGATTTAACAACTTTTTTTAAAGCTTCTTCCTCTAAATTAGGTTGAACAATAAACATGATTTCATATTTAGTCATACCTTTACACCTCCTTTTGGACTAATCGGCTAGTTATAACTAGCAAGGAGCCCTTAAGCTCGAAACATATTATAGCAAAAACTTATTAATAAGTAAACATTTTTGTTAAATTTTATGAAAAAAAGTTTTATATATGATAAAATGTTTTTAGGTGATGAGAAGATGTTTTATAAAATTAATCATGGTAGTATTACTTTGGGTACTAAAACGATTTTAAAGGATATTAATTTTTGTGTTAGAGATAAAGAAAAGATTGGCATTGTTGGAAGAAATGGTGAGGGAAAAACATCTTTACTAAAGGCCATTACTGAAGAATATGAAATGAATGATGGTTATGAGAAGATAACGATAGAATCTTCTCATGATTTTAAGATAGGTTATGTTAAGCAAAATGATAATATTGATAAGAATGTTATTATGTTAGATTACATTAAAGATGCTTATAGGGAATTGCTTGATATTGTAGATAAGATTGAGAAACTAGAACTGCGAATAGCAAAAGATTATGATGAAAAATTATTAAATAAGTATAATTCTTTGCTCGAGAGTTTTGAATATTTGGGTGGTTATACTTATATGAAAGAAATAGATACGGCTTTGAAGAAGTTTGGTTTTAATGATGACGATAAGTCTAAGAAGTTAAGTGAATTTTCGGGTGGGCAATTGACTAAGTTATTTTTAATAAAGTTAATTTTGTCTAAGCCAGATCTTTTGATTTTAGATGAACCCACTAATCATTTGGATATTAATGCAATAGAGTGGTTAGAGAATTATCTTAAGAATTATAAAAATTCAGTAATCGTGGTTAGTCATGATAGGATGTTTTTAGATAATGTTTGTAATGTTATATATAATATTTCTTGTGGTACTTTGAAAAGATATTCGGGTAATTATTCGGCATTTTTGAAAGCTTATAAAGAGGAGTATAATAAGAATTTAAAAGATTATGAATTTCAGCAGAAGGAAATTAAAAGGTTGCAGGCTATTGCTGATCGTTTTAGATATAAACCTACGAAAGCAAAGATGGCTATGTCAAAGTTAAAGCAGATAGAAAGAATGACTATTATAGATAAGCCAAATAAGGAAAATACTAGAACTTTTAAAATTAATTTTGCTCCGATTATGGAAAGTTATTTTGATGTTTTAAAAATTAAGAATTTAAGTATTGGTTATAATCAACCCTTTTGTTCTATTAATCTTGAGTTAGAACGTGGAGATAAACTTGGTATTATTGGGGAGAATGGTGTCGGTAAGTCTACTTTAATTAAGACTTTAATTGGTGAAGTGGAGCCTTTGGGTGGTAAATTTGTTTTTGGAAAAAATACTAAAATTGCATACTTTTCTCAAAATCTTGATAATTTAGATGTTAATAATACTATTTATGAGGAAATAGAAAATAGTTATTCTAATATGACTTCAAATGAAATAAGGAGTCTTCTTGGTGCTTTTAATTTTACTGGTGATGAGGTGTTTAAGAGAATAGGAGATTTATCTGGCGGAGAAAAGGTGAGAGTTAGTTTATGTAAGATATTGAATGATAGGTGTAATGTTTTAATTTTGGATGAGCCTACAAATCATTTGGATATTATTAATAAGGATACTATTGAGAAGATGCTTACTGATTATCAAGGAACTGTTATTGTGGTTAGTCATGATAGGTATTTAATTAAAGAGGTTTGTAATAAGTTGCTTGTTTTGTCAAACGGAGAGAGTACTTTATATAAATATGGTTATAGTGAATATGAAGAAAAGAAAAAGGAGTTTAGTCCTGAGAAGAAGGTAGAAAATGTTAAGGCTAAGAAGGTTGTTTCTTATAATGTAAAGAAAGAGATTAATAAGATAGAGAATGATATTATTAGGTTAGAGGGTAAGTTAAAGAATTTAAATGATGCGTTGTTAAAAAAAGAGGTATATACAGATATAAAGAAATATAATGATGTGCAAAAGGAAATTGGTGCTATTACTAGCGAAATAGATAATAAAACTAGTATGTGGGATAATTTAACTAAGGATATTTAGTTATGTTTCTTTTTTATGGATTAATTAGATTAAAAATGAAACTAATTTTTGGTCCAGAACTGCTACCAAAAATTAATTTCACTTTATTAGTGTTATCTAACTATTTCTTTAACTTTTGAATCTACTTCAACATTAACTGCTTGTAGACCTTTAGGAGTTTCTATTAGTTCAAAATTAACAGATTGTCCTTCTACTAAAGTCTTATATCCATCGCATTTAATAGCCGAATAATGTACAAAGATATCTTCTCCGTCAACATAATCGATAAAGCCATAGCCTTTTTCGTTATTAAACCATTTGACATTTCCACTCATTTTACTTCCCACCTCTCCTTCTAGTAATTCTTCTACATTTCTATTATAAAACAGTTCCTTTAATTATGCACTAAAATTCAATCGACACAATTCGACAAATACTTAAACGTATTTTATAATTTGTGGGACTTTTTAAGTATATCATTCTTTTTTGAATGTTGTATGTTGAGATGTTTAAAGAAAAATTGAATACCACTAAAGAAAAAAGAATATTTTAAGAAATTATTTGGTTTCTTTTATATTCTTTTTCTTTTTTATTAGAATGTTATTTTCGATATTGAAATAACTATTTACTAGATTATAATCACAATAAGATGCATAGTGGAATTCATTGGGATTTAGTTTAATATATTCTTCTATTAAGTTTTTACAAGGTTCATAATACTCTTGATATTCTGTTATGATGTCATTATAATCTAGGTTTTTATCATTTATGTATAAGTAGTCATCGTGGATAATAAGAATTTTGCATAGTTTTAAGAATGAATAGCATTCGTTTAAGCATCTTGAGTTTAAGTTACTATCAAGGTCAATGCTATTAAGTAATTCTTGATACTTGTTTTGCTTAATGCACTTATATAAATATTCTTTTAGTTTTACAATATTGATGTTGTTAATTCTCATTTTGGATAGAATTGCTACAAAGAGTAATGCAGCATCAATATCTATAAATTCACTGCTCATTTGGGGTAAATAATTACCCGAGCCATCTGTTTTCATTTTATCACCAATTAATTCCTATCTTTTGCTGCGAGAAAGAGTCTTAATATTTCTAATAATGTGGTAACTAGTGATGCAACATAAGTTAAGGCTGCGGCAGTTAACATTGTTTTACTTCCTTCTTGTTCTTCTTGGTTTAAGATACCTTCTTTTTCAAGTTGAATACCCGCTCTTTTAGAGGCATTAAATTCAACTGGTAATGTAATCAATTGAAATACTAGTGTTGTGGCCAGTAGTGTAATTCCAACATATACGATATCTAAGGCACTGGCAATGAAACCAATTACTAATACTAGATATCCTACTTTGGAGCAAAAGTTGACAAAGGGTACTAAAGCTGACCTTATTTTCATGTATGTGTACCCTTCTTTATCTTGAATGGCGTGCCCTACTTCGTGGGCTGCAACACTGTTAGAGGCAATTGTTTGCCCATTAAAAATTTCTTTTGATAATCTTACAACTTTTCTTTGCGGGTCATAGTGATCCGTTAGATTACCAGGTGTTTCTACAACATGAACGTCTTTTAGTCCATTTGCATCAAGTATTTTTCTTGCTACTTCAAAGCCCGTCATATTGCTTTTTGTGCTTTCTTTTTTGTATTTGTTGTAAGAAACTTTTATATATATTTGAGCCCCTACGGTAATTAGAATTCCTAAAAAATATAACATATAATTTAATAATATTCCATTTTCATTCATTATATACACCTACCTTATTATTTCGTATATTGTTCCTTCTCTGGTATCTTTAATGTTGATACCTTTTTCTTTTAGTTCTTCTCTTATGACATCCGATGTTTTATAATCTTTAATTTTTTTAGCTTCATTTCTTTTGGTTATCATGCCTTCAATATATGATTTTAGTTCACTATCTATTTCATTTGTATTATCTTTAAGTAAATCTAGCGATAACACGGTGTCAAATTCTTTAATTAGTTCTAGTTTAGTGTTGTTGTTGGTCTCATTATCTTTTAACAAATCATATAATACTGTTAGGGCATTTGAAGTATTTAAATCATATGATAATGCTTCTTTGAATGAGTATCTATATTTACCAATTATTTCATTGTCTATAATGCTATTGTCATTGCTAATGCTACTTATTTTGTTTTTTAGTTTATTATATGCATTTGCCGCGATATCTAGTGAGTCATATGTAAATAGTAATGGTTTGCGGTAATGAGACTGTAAGCAAAATAGACGATATACTAAGGGATTATATCCTTTACTTTCTAATAGTGATAGTGTTAAGAATTCTCCATTGCTTTTACTCATTTTGCCATGGCTATCATTTAGATGCTCAACGTGAAACCAATAATTACACCATTCATGTCCTAAATAACTTTCGGATTGTGCTATTTCGTTGGTGTGGTGAGGAAATATATTATCTACACCTCCACAGTGAATATCTAAATATTCTCCTAAATGTTTGATTGAAATACAAGAGCATTCAATGTGCCAACCAGGATATCCTGTACCAAATGGACTATCCCATTTTAATTCTTGAGAAGCAAACTTTGATTTTGTGAACCATAATACAAAGTCTGTTTTGTTTTTTTTGTTAGAATCTTCCTCAACATCGTCTCTTGCTCCTACGAGTAGTTCTTCTTCGTTATGATTAGTTAAGGCATAATAATTATCTAATTTTGATGTATCAAAGTAAACATTACCACCCTTTTGGTAGGCATAACCTTTTTCCAATAATTTGCTAATCATTTTAATATATTCTGGAATACAGTTGGTAGCTGGTTCGATGACGTCGGGTTTTTTATTGTTAAGTTTTTTGAAGTCATTAAAGAAGGCTTGTTCATAAAATTTAGCGATTTCCATAACTGTTTTGTTTTCACGAATGGCACCTTTAACCATTTTATCTTCGCCTGTATCAGCATCGCTAGATAAATGGCCTACATCAGTAATATTCATAACTCTTTTAACATTGTATCCAAGAAATCTTAATGTTTTTTCTAAGACATCTTCCATAATGTAGCTTCTTAGGTTACCAATATGAGCATAGTGGTACACTGTTGGGCCACATGTATACATTTTTATTTCTTTGGAATCGTAAGGAATAAAATCTTCAATTTTTCTTGTTTTGGTATTATATATTTTCATAATTTCCCTCCATTTCATTATATTAATAAATTATGTTTAAAATATGTGATTATTTACTTAATCTTTCCATAATTTTATGTTGACCAAGTAAATATATTGTTTTATCTAGTTCGGGACCGTGCATGAGGCCTGTTGTTTTTATTCTAATTGGCATATATAACATTTTTCCAGAAACATTGCATTCGTTTTTTACTTCTAAGATGGCGTTTTTGATATTTTCGGTAGTCCACTTTATGGTTTTTATTTTTTCTTTAAAACAATTAACGGTTTTGTCTACCCCTTCAGTATTCATAAATTCTTGTTCCTCTTGGTTAAGGGTGTAATTATCTTCAAAGAACATTTTGGTGAGTGGGATTATTTCTTTGCCATATTTTAGTTCATTTTTATATAGAAGTGCTAGGTTTTGCAACCAGTTGTTATCATAGTTTTCTAATTTATATTGTTCTTTTAGATAAGGCATTACAAAGGTTAAATAGTCTTTTTCTTCCATATTTTTTATGTAGTGGCTGTTAATCCATTGTAATTTTTTGATGTCATAAACAGCGGGTGATTTGCTTATTCTAGTGGGGTCAAAGTCTTTTATTAGTTCTTCCATGCTAAAAATTTCTTTGTTTTCTTTTGGGCTCCAGCCAAGTAATGCTAAGTAGTTAACGATGGCATTGGGTAAATAGCCTTCGTGATATAAATCCATGAAGGATGCATCACCATTTCTTTTAGATAGTTTGTTTTTATCTTCACCAAGGACCATTGGAACATGAATATATTTAGGTGGTTCAAAGCCAAATGCTTCATATAATAAGTTATATTTAGGAGTTTGACTTAAGTATTCGTTTCCTCTTATAACATGGGTTATTTGCATTAGGTGATCATCTATGACATTAGCAAAATTATATGTTGGGTAGCCATCACTTTTTAGTAATATTTGGTCTTCTAAGATTTTGTTTTCAACACTTATTTTGCCATATACTAAATCAGTAAAAGTAGATTTACCTATTTTAGGCATTTTTTGTCTAATTACATATGGTTCTTTATTTTTTAATCTTTTTTCTATTTCTTCTTTGCCTAGTTTACTACAATGTCCATCATACATGAAGGCGACTTTGTGGACTTCAGCTTTTTTTCTTAATTCTTCTAGTCTTTCTTCACTGCAAAAGCAATAATATGCTTTACCTTTTTCTACTAATTCGTGAGCATATTTATTATAGATTTCTTTTCTTTCACTTTGGATATATGGGCCATATTCTCCATGGTTATTAGGGCCTTCGTCTATTTTGATATTACATAGATTTAGGGTATCATATATAAAGTCAATGGCTCCTTCAACTTTTCTTTGTTGGTCGGTATCTTCTATTCTTAGAATAAAGTCTCCGCCGTCATGTTTAGCAACGAGATACTCAAATATTGCGGTTCTTAAATTACCAATATGCATATATCCAGTAGGACTTGGAGCATATCTTGTTCTTGTTTTCATAATTTCTCACTTCCTAGCACATTAATTATAATACAGGTAAAATATAAAGTCAAGATAAAACATACAATTGTTCTAACATTTCTAAAGTCTTGCTACTTGTGTTATGGTTTGGCTGATTTTGTGTTATAATTTTGATGTAAATAAAGATAATTCTAATAGTTAAGCTCCAGTATTATCTTTTATATTTTAAATTAATTCTAATGGTTACTATTTATCTAATTTAAGTTTACCACAGTTGATAAATTTTTTCTTATTTCTTTTAGTTTTTGTCCTAATATCATAATATTCCTTCTTTTAAAATAATTTTATTCTTAAAATAGTTAATTTACTAGCAACAGGAGATTACATATATGCTACTTATTGTAGCATATATTAAATTGCTATTTTTATTTATGATTATATACTAAAAAATAAATTATTTCTAGTATTTTCATAAAATACCTTTGACAATAATTGGTTTTTTTGTTATGATAAGTCAAAGTTTTGGGAGGAGAAATAGGTATGGGTTATGATCGAGATGTTATGGAATCACTTACATATTCATTGAAAAGGGCTTGTGATTTGAAATATGATCTTAGAAAGTTTAATGATAATGCTTCTAAATTAGATAGTGATATTAAGGAATTAAATGAGAATTTAAAGGCTTTGATTAGTTTACTTAATCCTTGTGAAAAAGAAACTGGTAAGGTTAGGGTATTGAGTTTAGACAACGAGGATAAGTAATAGGGTGGTAACATGATTATAGTTATTACGGGGCCTACTGGAGTAGGTAAAACGAAGCTGAGCATTAACCTGGCTAAAGTATATGATGCTGTTATTATTAATGCTGATGCTATGCAAGTGTATAGAGGGCTTGATATTGGAACGGCTAAAGTTAAGAAGGAAGAAATGGAAGGGTTAAAGCACTACTTGATTGATATACTTGATATAAGTGAACCTTATTCTATTTATGATTATCAAAAAGATGGTAGGAAGATTATTGATAGGTTTGTTGGGCTGAATAAGAATATTATTATTGTTGGTGGTAGTGCTTTATATATTAAGGCTTTGCTTTATAATTATACATTTAAGAAAAATAGAATTAATAATGTTTATGATAATATTAGTACAGAGGAATTATATGAGAGATTAATTAAGTTAGATAAAGATGTTGATGTTGATAGGTATAATCGTAGGAGAATTATTCGGGCACTCAATTATTATTTGGAAAATGGTACTAGTATTAATGAGAATGATGATGGTAATGAGTTATTATATAAGGATGCTATTTTTATTGGTCTTACTACATCGCGTGATAAGCTTTATACTATTATTAATAAAAGGGTAGATAATATGATTAATGCGGGGTTAATTAATGAGGTTAAATATTTTTATGATAATAATTTAATAGAGAAGCCTCTTCTTACTGGTATTGGTTATAAGGAAGTAATAAGTTATTTTAAAGGGGATATATCTTATGAAGAAATGGTTGAGTTAATTAAGAAGAATTCTAGGCATTATGCAAAAAGGCAATATACTTTTATGAATAATAAGATGAATATTAAATGGTTTGATGTTTGTTTTAGTGATTTTAATAAAACTGTTTTTGATGTTGAGGATTATATTGATCATATTAAAAAGGACTATGTTTAATTAACATCTTCCTTTTTTTATTTATAGTTTTCATTTTTTACTTCCATAAAGCTTTGTGGATGATTACATACTGGGCATACCTCT
This sequence comes from Clostridium sp. CAG:762, assembly GCA_000432575.1. Lineage (GTDB taxonomy): Bacteria > Bacillota_I > Bacilli_A > RF39 > UBA660 > CAG-762. Next base: position 77,451 of record HF996799.1, on the reverse strand, counting down.
TTGGCATTTGCTCCGATATAAACGTGTCCACAGTTACGGCATATCCATATTTTATCCCCATCTTTGTGGAAAACTTTATTTTCTTTAACATTTTTTAGTAAGGTTAGATATCTTTCTTCGTGCTCTTTTTCAATTTTTGCAACTTCTTCAAACAGATATGCTATTCTATCAAAGCCTTCTTCTTTGGCTATACGGGCAAACTCAGCATACATGTCTGTCCATTCGTAATTTTCACCTGCCGCGGCTGAGGCTAGATTTTCTTCTGTTTTTGGGATTTCTCCTCCGTGAAGTTCTTTAAACCATAATTTGGCATGTTCTTTTTCGTTGTTTGCAGTTTCTTCAAATATAGCTGCGATTTGTTCATAACCATCTTTTCTTGCTTTTGATGCATAATATGTGTACTTGTTGCGAGCTTGACTTTCTCCAGCAAAAGCGGCGATTAAATTTTTTTCTGTTTTACTTCCTTTTAATTCCATAATTCCTCCTTTTACTAGTAATTACTAGTTATTTAAATTATAGCATTTTAGTTAAAAATAAGCAATTCGTTTTTAATTTTTTAATTAATATTTGAAGAATATATGGTACAATTAAGTAGGATGATTGAGGTGGTGGGTTGTAAAATTATTTAATATATTGTATAATAATTTTGTTAAGTTTTAATGTATGTGAAAAAAGGTATAAAAAAACTAACTCACTTATGTGAATTAGATTATATCTTTTGGAGCGGACGAGGGGAATCGAACCCCCATCACAGCCTTGGCAAGGCCGTATTCTAACCATTAAACCACATCCGCAGTTCATGTACATTATTATATAAGTAAATTTACTAAAAATCAAGGGTTTTTTTGAAAAAATTTTTTATTTTTTAATAAGAGAGGCAATTAATTATATGGGATGGGTGATATTATGTTTGAAAATTTAAGCGATAGATTGCAAAAAATTGTTAAGGATATAAGAGGGTATGGAAAAATTACTGAGGATAATATTAGTGGTATGATGCGAGAAATTAGACTTTCTTTGCTTGAGGCTGATGTTAATTATAAGGTTGTTAAGGAGTTTACTAATACAGTTAGAGAAAAGGCTTTAGGAGAAGAGGTTAAGAAGAGTTTATCTCCTGGTGAAATGTTTGTTAAGATAGTTAAGGAAGAATTAACTGAGTTATTAGGTGGAGAAAAGGAAGAATTAATTATTAACAAGGATTTTACTGTTACAATGCTGGTTGGTTTGCAAGGTTCTGGTAAGACAACAACGGCTGGTAAGTTAGCTAATTTTTTGAGAAAAAAGCATGGTAAAAAACCAATGCTTATTGCTTGCGATGTATATAGGCCTGCGGCAATAGATCAATTGATACAAATAGGTAAGCAGTTAAATATTTATGTTTATACTGAAGGTAAGGGTAATCCTGTAAAGATAGCTAGTAATGGTATTAAATATGCTAAGGAAAACGGATATGATTATGTTATTGTGGACACGGCTGGTAGATTGCACGTTGATGATGAGTTAATGTTAGAATTACAAAATATTACCAGTGAAATTAAACAGGATGAGACAATATTAGTTATTGATAGTATGATGGGGCAGGATGCTATTAATGTAATTACTGGTTTTAATGAAAAACTTAAATTAACTGGAGTAATTCTTACTAAATTAGATGGGGATACAAGAGGTGGTGTTGCTTTATCTGTTAGGCATTTAACTAATATTCCTATTAAATTTATTGGTGTTAGTGAAAAGATGGATGGTCTTGTCCAATTTTATCCTGATAGAATGGCTAGTAGAATTCTTGGTATGGGAGATATTTTAAGTATTGTAGAAAAGGTTGAGGCTGAAATCGACGAGGAAGACGCTAAGAAGATGGCTAAAAAAATGAGTAAGGGAGAGTTTGATTTAGAGGATTTTCTTGATCAAATGAAGCAGATTAAGAAGTTGGGACCTCTTGAAAATCTTATTAAATTGTTGCCTGGTGCTAAAAAAATGGGGCTTAATAATGTTAATATTGATTCTAAGAGATTATCTCATATTGAAGCAATTATTTTATCAATGACTCCTTATGAAAGGAAGAACCCTAATATTTTAAAGGCTTCTAGGAAAGAGAGAATTGCTAAGGGATCTGGAACTAGTGTTACTGAAGTTAATGCTTTGTTGAAGCAATTTGAGGAGTCTAAAAAATTAATGAAGATGTTTAGTAATGGTAATTTAAAACTTCCTTTTTAGTTAAATTTATTAAAAGTTAAATAATTGGACTTTTATACTATCTCAAAAATTAGATTAAACATATTATAAAGGTAGATAGGAGGAGTTCAAATGTGCTGTAATAATGATTTTAGGCAAGATGGTTTTCCAACAGATATTGATATTAATATAACTAATCAAAATGCTAACATGAATACAAATACTAATACAAATATGATGGGGTATAACCAACCAATGACGGGAAGTTATAGTAGTCCAATGGTGGAAACCCCTCAAGAACGTGTGGTTCACCGCAACTTTGTACATGAAGTACCACATGTATGTCCAATTAATACAAGAATAATTAATCATCATATTTATAGACATACTTATCAGCCAAGATATACTTGTTGTGAAGAAAATGTAGTAACTAATGAACAATGTGGTTCTTGTTGCCAATTTAAATAGTTTTGTTTTGAAGAGCTAATGCTCTTTTTTGTTTTTGCTTTTATTATAATGGTTTTATTGTTATTAGGGATTGGTTGAATTAATTTTATTATTTTTACTAGTGATTTTTTTTTTGTGTTATGATATAATTAATTAAAAGAAATGGAGTTGGGTAAATTATATGACATTAAATAGTATATTAACTATTATACAAAAAATTATTGATATTTCTTTGGTATGGTTAGTTTTTTATTTTTTACTTAAGAATTTAAGAAACAATGTTAAGATGGTTCTTTTATTTAAAGGAATATTATTTGTTATAGTAATTAAATTAATTAGTGATTGGTTGAATTTGGTTACTATTGGGCTTTTGCTTGAATATGTAATTATGTGGGGACCTCTTGCACTTATTATTATATTTCAACCTGAAATTAGGAATATGCTGGAACACTTGGGTAGAAGTCAGTTACTAGGAAGGCATAAAATATTAAGCATGGATGAGCGTGAGAAGATGATATATGAGATAATGTCTTCTGTGGAATATTTAAAAAAAGCAAGAATAGGTGCTTTGATTGTTATTGAGCGTGATGTTAGTTTGAATGATTATATTGGAAGAAGTAAAAAGATATATGCTGATATTTCGGCAGAACTTTTGATTTCAATATTTTTCCCAAGAAATCCACTTCACGATGGCGGTGTGATTATTCAAGGGGATAGAATTACTAGTGCTAGTGCAGTTTTTCCTGTTAGTATTAGTAATAAAATTAATAAACGTTTGGGAACAAGGCATCGTGCGGCTTTAGGTATTAGTGAGGAAACTGATGCAATTGCTTTAGTGGTATCCGAGGAAACAGGACGTGTTTCTATTGCTATTAATGGTGTGTTAAATTATAATCTATCTTTAGAGGATGCTAAAATGATATTAGTTGAGGAACTTAGTCCTAAAAAAGAAGTGCTTCTTGATGATGAGTTTGAGGAAGAAAGTACAGGTGATATAAATGAAGATAATTAAGGGTTTATATCGTGGAATATTTAGATTATTTAAATTGATATTTAAAAAAATTGATAAGTATATAGTTGTGCCTATTACAAAGTTTATTTTAATGATTACTGAGCGCAACGGGAAAGGGAGTCGCAATTTTGAGAGGTGGCTTACTAGAAAGAATACTTTGATATTTATTTCACTTATTTTGGCTTTAGGTTTCTTCTTTGTTGTAGATAACAAGACTTATACTTTAGTAGAATCTTCGGCTGAAGTGTTGCGCAACCAAAAGGTTGAAGCTACTTATAATACTGAAGCCTATGTAGTTGAGGGTTTACCTACTGAAGTTGATGTTGTTTTAATAGGTAGAAGAGCTGACTTGTTCTTGGCTAAGCAATTATCTACTAAGAATGTTACTGTTGATTTGTCTGGATTAAAGCCTGGTACTCACAAGGTAGAATTAAAATATGAAAATGATGTATCAAGAATTGATTATAAATTAGATCCATCGACTGCTAATATAACAATATATCCTAAGTTGTCTGAATCTAGGACAACAACTGTTGATGTTTTAAATCAAGATACACTTAATACTAAGTTATCTATTCAAAGTGTTGATATTGATCAAAAAGAGATTATTATTAAAGGTGCTGATCATCGTTTGAAACAGGTTTCTACAGTTAAAGCATTAGTGGATATTGGAAATATTGTGGATCCTAGTGTTGGAGTTACCAATTTAAGTGATGTTAAGTTAGTGGCTTATGATAATAATGGCAATGTGGTAGATGTTGAGATGGTTCCTAGTAAGGTTACTGCTACTATTAGTATTATTTCACCACATAAAGAAGTGCCTATTAAGGTTATACCTGTTGGTGATGTGGAATTTGGTAAGGCAATTAGTTCGATTACTTCTTCAGTTACTAAAGTTACTATTTATGGTAATGAGGATGTAATTAATAATATTCAATATATACCTGTTGAAGTGGATGTTACTGGATTAAATAATGCTAAAACTTATAATGCTATTTTGAATAAACCTTCTGGTATTAGATATATTTCCGAATCTTCTACTACTGTTAATGTATCTTTGGATAAGGAGATTACTAAGGAATTTGAAGATATTTATATTGAGGTTACTAATTTGGATTCTAATTATAAGGTAGTGGCTTTAGATAAGAGTTCTAATACAACTTCAGTTATTGTTAAAGGTACTGAGAGTGTTCTTAATAGCATTGATGCTAGCATGATTAATGCAACAATTGATTTAACTGGTTTTGGTATTGGAGAACATGAAGTTACTGTTATTGTTTCTGGTGAAGAAGTGCGTGCTAATTATACTCCTAAAACAACTAAAGTTAAGGTTAAGATAATTAGTAAATAATTAATATTAAAACTTCCTATATTGGGAAGTTTTTTATTTTTAGCTAGTTATGAATTAGATGATTTTTTTAATTAATTAGATTATGAAAAAAGAAAATAATAGTTAATTATTTCCTAATCTAGATCTTTAGCCAAAATAGCAGTGCATATTAGTCCTGCGGCAAAGACTATAGCATAGATAATTCTAGTTATCAAGCTACCTTCTTTAAATAAAAACTCTACAAGATTAAAGTTAAATATACCAACAAGACCCCAGTTAATTGCTCCAATTATGGCAATTACTAAACTTGTTTTTAGAAGTGCATTCATATATTACTCCTTTCATTATTATTAATATTTACAAAAAAAGATAAAATATTCAGCATATTAACATTTTTGTCAAATATAATTTATTAGAAAGAAAAATGAGGTGAAAAATGAAAAAGAAAATAACATTTTTAATACTATTATGTTGTTTTTTATTGGTTGGATGTGGCAGGGTAACTGAAAAAGATGTTACTAGTCAATTGGCTAAAAAAATAGAAAAAAGTAAGGGTTATAATTTAAGTGGAAAAATGGAAATAATAAATAATGAAGATACTTATGAATATGAGGTTAATGTTTCTTATAAAAAGGGTGATTATTTTAAAGTATATTTAAAGAATATGGCAAATAATCATGAACAAATAATTTTAAGAAACAAAGATGGAGTTTATGTTGTAACGCCTTCACTTAATAAGAGTTTTAAATTTCAAAGCGAATGGCCTTATAATAATTCTCAAGTGTATTTACTTCAGTCAATAGTAGATGATATTAAGGATGATGAGGGTAAAAAATTTCAGGAAAAGGGAAAATTTTATGTAATTACTTCTAAGGTTAATTATCCTAATAATAGAAAATTAAGTAAGCAAGTGGTATATGTTGATAAGAATTATAATATTAAAGAGGTTCAAGTATTAGATGATAGTAATAATTTACAGATTAAAATGGTTTTTGATAAAATTGATATGAAGGCTACTTTTAAGGATAATTATTTTGATTTAAACGAGAATATTAATGCTAGTGCAGATACTAGTGAATTAAAAGAGGTTACAAAGATAGAAGATATAATATATCCTATGTACTTGCCACTCAATACACATTTAACTAGTAAAGATACGGTAACTAAGGAGGATGGTGAGAGGTTAATTCTTACATTTGAGGGAGATAGTCCATTTGTATTAATTGAGGAAACAGCAAAAATGGAAGATAGTCATGTAATTGTGCCTACTTATGGAGAACCTGAGTTACTTGTGGATACTGTTGCATCAATAAGTGATAATTCGGTTAATTGGGTTAGTAATGGTATTGAATATTATGTAATAAGTGATGTTACTTCTACCAGTGAGTTATTGCAAGTAGCTAGATCTATTAGTACAATTCCTGTATCTAAATAATAATAAATAATACCTTATTCAGTAAAGAATAGGGTGTTTTTTTTATTTTTGGTTAGTTCTAGGTAATAGTTTGATATTTTCTTGACAATTAGGAACAAATGTGTTAGAATATGAGACGCTTTAAAGGAAGGGGAGTTTTTATGAATTTTGAACGTGAGTTTTTAGGGGATATGAATAATGATTATGGTATTTCTAGGAGAATGATAAGTAAGATTGATAAGATTGTAACTAGTATACTTGTTGATTATGGTATTGAATTAGAAGAAGAGGAATATTTAAGTTTATTTGAACAATGTTGTATGAATGTTTCTTCTAGTAATTCTAAAGATGCTTCTATATGTAGAAAACAAAGTATTAACGAGGCTATTGTCAATACTATGATATTATTTAGTAAAGAAAATAATTGGATGGTAGAGGTATTACCTATTGTTAAAAAAAAGAGTTTAAGTAATTAAACTCTTTTATTCTTGTTTGAATATTTCTTTTAGTTCTTTGCCTGTTTTTTTGATTTGGATTCTTAAGTTTAAGGTATCTATTAAGTCAAGTATTGAAGATATTATAATTATGATACCTACTGCTTTTGTTACTAAGAATGTTCCACCAAGAGGGTTTACTATTAAGCAAATACCTGCGATTAGGGTTATAATAGCGGAAATGAAGGTAATATACCATTTATCAACGCCATCTCTTTTCATAATAAAGGCTATATCTAATTTATTGATACTATTTATTATGATTATTATTCCTACTAAAATTGGTACTAAGATATATAAAATATTTTTAAATATGATTAGGGTTAATCCTAGTAAGATAGATAATATTCCTAATTGAAGATTTGCTTCAAGTGAAGATATTATGGTTTCTTTTCCAAAGTATCTTACACATAGAAGGATACCAATAAAAAGTAATCCTCCTCCTAAAACAAGTGATATTGTTGTTAAGATGTCTTCAGTATTTAATAATAATACTAAACCAAATATTAATGATATTAATGATAGAAATACTGATGCTTGAAACATTCTTTTAAACATTTTACTTATATTTTTCATGCTACACCTCCTTACTTTGTTACATTAAATCTAAAGTGGCAAATATCACCATCTTGCATAATGTAATCCTTTCCTTCGATTCTTAATCTTCCTGCTTCTTTTACTCCAAGTTCTGTTTTATATTTAACTAAATCTTCATAACTCATGACTTCGGCCTTTATAAAGCCTCTTTGGAAATCACTGTGGATTATTCCTGCACATTCGGGAGCGGTCATACCTTTTTTGAATGTCCAAGCTCTACATTCGTCAGTTCCAGCAGTTAGGAATGTTGCTAGTCCTAATAGAGAATATGTTTTTTTGATTAATTGATCTAAGCCACTTTCTTCAATTTCTAATTCTTGTAAGAAGATGGCTTTTTCATCATCATTTAATTCGGCTAATTCGCTTTCTATTTTGGCACATACCATGATAGTTTCACAGTTGTCTTTTTTTGCGTATTCTTTTACTTTATCAACATAAATGTTACCTTTATTATGTATATCTATTTCTTTTACATTAGCAACATAGATAATTGGTTTTAGGGTTATTAGTTGATATGAACTTATTAATTTTAATTCTTTTTCGTTTAGGTTTAGTTTGCGAGCAGGAATGTTTTGTTCAAGGGATGTTTTTATTTTGTTTAATAGTTCTACTTCAAAAATTTCTTCTTTGTTCTTTGACATGGTAGCTTTTTTTTCGATTTTGTTTAATCTGTTTTGTATGATTTCTAGGTCCGATAAGATGAGTTCAATGTTTATTACTTCAATGTCTCTTATTGGGTCTACGTTACCATCAACATGAATTATGTTTTCGTCTTCAAAGCATCTTACTACTTCAACAATGGCATCAACTTGTCTTATGTGTGATAGAAACTTGTTACCTAAGCCTTCTCCAAGAGATGCTCCTTTTACTAATCCTGCAATGTCTGTGAACTCATAGGTGGTTGGTACGACACTTTTGGGCATATACATTTGATTTAATGTTTCTAATCTAATATCAGGTACTGTTACAACTCCTACATTGGGATCTATTGTCGCGAATGGATAATTGGCGGCAAGAATATTCTTTTTGGTAATGGCATTGAACAGGGTTGATTTTCCAACATTGGGAAGTCCTACAATACCAGCGGTTAAACTCATGTTAACACATCCTTTCTTTTATAGTATAGCACTTGCTCCTGGTCCTAGAGGGATACCAATAATATAGAAGGCTAAAATAATTAGTAGCCATGCTATAGTAAAAGCTATTGTATATGGTACCATTAGAGACATGGCATCAGTAATAGTAACTGTTTCTTTTTCTTTTTTTGTATATATTTGTAAGAATCCTATTAAAATTACAAAGTAAGTAAATAAAGGAGTTATACCTTTGATTGCACTGTCGCCAGCACGGAATACGGCTTGAGCAAACTCAGGTGTCATAGAACTTGTCATAAACATTGGTACTATGACTGGTGCTAAGATAGCCCATTTTGTTGATGCGACAGGTAAAAAAATACTTGAGATGACGACTAGGATGAAAGTTATTAATATTAGAACAATGCCTGTTGCTTGGAAATTGCTTACTATTTCTGTTAGTGAAGCGGTAATAAAGACTCCTATGTTACTTTTTTTAAATATGGAACAGAATTGAGCGGCAAAGAAGATTAGAACTAGGATGGAAGAGATATTTGTTAGATAATAACCCATTCCATCGACAAAGTCTTTGTTTGTTTTAATTGTTTTTGTTCTTGTTCCGTAGATTAAACCTGCTAACATTAGGTAAACGCTTAGGATAAAGACGATTCCTTGATTAAAATAAGAGTTGTATCCAAATAATTGCTCAGTATAAGTTGAATCTTTTAAATATAATAATAAGCCTGAAAATGGTAGTCCTGGAATTATGCAATAAATTGTAATAATTGTTAAGAATGTTAGGGCTATTAGAGATAAGGCAAGTCCTTTTTTTTCTTTATTGGTTAGTTCCTTGTCTTCTACCTCTTCAAAGTTATATTTGCCTAGTTTGGGAATAATATATTTTTCGGTAATAAACATACCTAGATATGATAATATAATGGAAGATATGATAATGAAAAATAGATTACCATTGAGGTTAATGTTATAAGTGCTGTCTAATATTTTAGTAGAACTTCTAGTATATGGTATTAAACTAGCATCTAAGCCATTTACGACAAAGTTTGCTCCATAGCCAAATGTTATACCAGCGAATGAGGCGCATATACCGGCTGATGGGTGTCTTTTTATTGTCATAAAGAGGATAGCACTTAAAGGAATTAAGATAACATAACCTGCTTCATAAAACATTGAAGTGATTATACCTAACAGAACTACAATGTATGCAATTAGTTTTCTTGGTAATTTGTTGGTTATTTTTTTAAATAAAGCGGTTAAAAACCCTGAGTAATAAGCTACTCCTACACCAAGAAGTCCTGTTAAAAGGGTACCTAAAGGTGCAAAATTAACGAAATTTGATATGATATTGCTTATTAGATACTGTAATCCTGTACGATTAAATAAAGAGTTTATTTTGACAATTTGGCTTTCTACTTCTCCTGTAACAGCATTTACTGTGTAATAGCTTGATTCTAGTTTGAAGAGATCACCAAGACTACTTACTATCATAACAATTAGTGTTAATGTTAGAAGTACAAGGACGGGGTGTACTTTTTTATTTTTTTGTTTTTTCATATATTAACCACCTTTTTTAACTTTTTATCAAAATCAATTCTTGGTATCATTACTGAATGGTTACATGATAAACATTTTATCTTAATGTCAACACCTATTCTTGTAATAACCCATTCGTTGGTACCACATGGATGAGGCTTTTTCATTGTAACGATGCTTCCTAATTTGTAATTTTTTTCCATGGTTATCACCAAAATAAGTATAACATAAAATGAATTTTTTAACAATATAGTAATGTGTTTTTATTTTGTTTGCTAATGCAGTTTTAGTTTTTTAGATTAATTTAAGATTTTATTATTTGTGAAAATTAGTTTTATTTGTATTTTTATTGATTTTAGTGTATATTTTAGATGGTGATTATTATGAGTGATGATATACTTAAAAAGTGTAGGTTATGTCCTAGAAATTGTTTAGTTAATAGATACATTGATGTTGGTTTTTGTGGAGCCTCGAGTGATATTAAACTGGCTAGAGCTGACTTACATTATTATGAAGAACCTTCGATATCAGGAATATCTGGAAGTGGGGCTGTCTTTTTTAGTGGGTGTAATTTAAGGTGTGTATTTTGTCAAAATTATCATATAAGTAATGAATGCTTTGGAAAATTTGTTAGTATTGATAGGATGGCTAATATTTTTTTAGAGTTACAGGATAGGGGGGCTAATAATATTAATTTAGTTACGGGTACACCTTATATACCACATATTGTTAAGGCTTTAGATATGGCTAAAAAAAAGGGGTTAGTGATACCTATTATTTATAATTCTAGTGGTTATGAAAGTGTTTTTGCTTTAAGGATGTTGGAAGGGTATGTTGATGTTTATTTACCTGATATGAAATATTATGATAGTAAATATGGGCTTTGTTATTCTAAGTGTGATAATTATTTTGAAATTTGTAAGGATGTTTTAAAGGAGATGTATAGGCAAGTAGGTAGTATTTGCTTTGATAAGAATGGTTTAATAGAAAAGGGAATGATTGTTAGACATTTAGTTATGCCTAATATGGTTAATGATAGTAAAAAGGTAATTAAATATTTATATGATACTTACGGAGATAATATTTATATTAGTATTATGAATCAATATACCCCGAATGGAAAATTAAATAAATATAAGGAGATTGATAGAGTTATTAGTGAAAGTGAATATGATGAGGTTATTAATTATGCTATAGATATTGGTGTTAATAATGCTTATATTCAAGAAGGAGATACGGCAGATGAAAGTTTTATACCAAAGTTTGATTTAACTGGTATTTAACTTTTTTTCATATTTATTTTGTTTTTTCATAAACTTTAATGGGTGATATTATGTTTAAAATTGGCGATTTGGTAACTAGAAATTCTTATAATAATGATATTGTATTTAAGGTAGTTGGCGTTGAAGGTGATAATTATTTATTACAAGGTGTTAATGTTAGGTTATGTGCTGATAGTTATAGTGAAGATTTAAAAAAATATAAGAATGAGGTTAATGATGATGATGAGAAGTTTTTTTTAGATTTTGAAAAATATGTAACTTTAGATAGGGACGAATATTTTTATTTACCTGGGAAGATTTTACACATAGATGCGGATAAGGATTATTTAGATAGATGTATGAAATTTTATAAAAAAAATAAAGTTAAGGCTTATGGTATTTATGAAAAAGAAGAAAATGTTTGGGGTAAGATGGGAGAATATCTAGAAACTTATAATCCTGATATTATTGTTATTACTGGACATGATGCTTATTATAGAAAGAGAAGAGATGGAAGTAAATATAAGAATACAGATAATTTTATTAAGGCAGTTAAAGAGGCTAGAAAGTTTGAAAAATCACATGAAAAATTAATTATTATCGCAGGGGCATGTCAAAGTGATTATGAGGAACTTATTAAAGCAGGAGCTAATTTTGCTTCTAGTCCAAAGAGAATTAATATACATGCTTTAGATCCCGCGATTGTCGCGGCTTCAGTTTCTTTTGCAGACAAGAGAAATGATATTGATTTAATTAAGATACTTAACAATACTAAGTATGGTGCTGAGGGTATGGGAGGTATTATCACTAAGGGAACGATGTATGTTGGCTTTCCAAGAGAATAAGAGGGGTGGAAAATATGACTATTGAAAAAATTAAGAATAAAATAGATGATAATATTAATAAAAAGGTTGTTATTAAATATAATGGTAGTAGAAACAAAACAGAAGTTTACAGTGGTGTGATATTGGAAAGCTATAACTATGTTTTTATTGTTAAACTTGATGGTGAAAAAACAATGAGTTTTAGTTATGTAGATGTTCTTACTAAATCAATTGAGGTTAAATTTTTAGCCATTTGAGTGCATAATTAAACTTTTTTGATAATATTTGACAGTTACGTAAAAAAAAGATTGACTTTTATCTTATAAATGAGATACAATGATGTTAGAAAGGTATTGAAAACTTTCTGGAAGGAGTGAAGCAATATGAAAATTACTTCAGTAACAGTAAAGAAAATTGACAAAGAAAATTCTCGTATGAAAGGTATAGCTTCAGTACTACTTGATGATGCATTTGCAGTACATGATATTAGAATTATCGAAGGTGATAATGGTTTATTTATTGCAATGCCTAGTAGACAAACATCTACTGGTGGGTATAGAGATATAGCTCATCCAATAAATACAGAAACACGTCAAATGTTCGAAAAAGAAATATTGGATGCTTATGAAAAAGCAGAATAAAACTTCTTAGGAAGTTTTTTTGATTTTTGTGGACTTATGATTAAAAAAATGATATTATTATTTTAGTAAATTATTTTAAAGAATTTATGAATTTTTAGAGAAGGAGTTTTTTATATGAAGAGTAAAAGTGAAAAGCAAGTGGGAGTTAGTAATGGTGATGCTGTTAAAAGAAAATATATATTGTATATACTAATTGCGATTCTTATTGTATCATCTTCTATTTTGGTGTTAAGAATTGGTAATGATGTTAAAAACAAAAATGAAGTGAGAAGAAAAGAGAGAGAGGCAATTAAAGAAGAAGCAAAAAAGAGAGAAGAAGAGGCTAAGAAGAAACTTGAGGAAGAGAGAAGAAAACAAGAAAAATTAAGAGAAGAAGCAAAAAAAGAGCAGGAAAAAAATTCATTTAATAATAAATTTTCTTTTAAATCGGGAACATCTTCTAAGACTAGTGTTGGTTGGACGCTTGATGATGTAATGACTAATAATAAAACCAATAAGGAGCATTTAATTGAAGTTATTTATAAAGATAAGTCATATGGTACGACATATGATGAAATAATAAAAATTAAGAGTTTATTAAAAGATTTTGATGGTTATAATTTAGTTCATTATGAAGTATCATTTGAATATAATGATGCTGGTTATATATATAAAATGATTATAAAATAGTGAGGGTGAGTTAAATGATATTAAATATATGTTTAGGAATAATAATAGTTTTAACGATTATGATAATTGCTTCGTATAATTGCTTTATAAGGGCAAATAATACTGTAAAAGAATCTACTTCTGCGATAGATGTTTTGTTAAAACAGAGATTTGAATTGCTACCTAATATAATTGAATGTGTAAAGGGATATACAAAACATGAGAGTAAAACTTTAGAGGATTTGGTTAAATTAAGAAATGCTTATAATAGTGCTGATTTTAGTGTTACTAAGACAGAGGAAATTGAGAAGAAGTTTGCTCCAGTGATGGCTCTTGTTGAAAGCTATCCCGAGTTAAAAGCTAATGAACAATTTTTAGATTTACAAAGAAATTTAGTAGAAATTGAAGATAAAATTAACAGAGCAAGGTTAGTTTATAATCACTGTGTAACAAAATTTAATAATTTAGTAGAGTCTGTTCCTTCTAATATTGTTGCTAAGATATTTGGTTTTGAAAAGAAGGAATTATTTAAAATTAAAGAAGAAGAGAAACAAAATGTTAAAGTAAAATTATAACATTTTGTTTTTTTATATAACATGATTTAATATATTAAAACAGCGTAGCAATGGCAAAAAAAAGATAACTTATCTATCAATTAAGTTTAAGTTATCTAATAAGATACCTGTTCCTTCGGCCACGCATGTTAATGGGCTTTCGGCAATAAAGACAGGTACTTTTAATTCTTGTGATAAAAGGTTGGAAAATCCCTCAACTAATGCTCCTCCTCCTGTTAGAACAATGCCCTTATCAATTATATCTGCAGATAATTCAGGCGGTGTTTGTTCAAGGATACCTTTTGCACAGTGGATTATTGTGTAAACACTTTCTCTTAGGGCTTCTTCGACTTCATCCGATGTAATGTTAACTGTATGTGGTAAACCTGTAACTAAATCTCTTCCTCGTACTTCCATTTTTTCAGTTTTGGTACCAGGAAATACTGTTCCTATTGTTTTTTTTATGTCTTCAGCGGTACGTTCTCCAATTAAAAGTTTATATTTGTCTTTTAGGTATTTTACAATGTCATTATCAAAGGCATTTCCCGCAACACGAATAGAAGCACTGTTGACTATTCCTCCTAATGATAGAATGGCTATATCGGTGGTGCCTCCACCAATGTCAATTACCATATTTCCACTCGGTTTAGAAATGTCCATTCCAGCTCCAATTGCGGCTACTTTTGGTTCTTCTTCTAAAAAGACTTTTTTGGCTCCAGTTCGTTCGGCAGCTTCTTTAATAGCATTTTTTTCTACTTGTGTAATATTTGATGGACAGCATATTAAAATACGTGGTCTTTGAAAAAAGTTTTTGCCATTTACTTTTTTAATAAAGTAATTTAGCATTACTTCGGTAGTTTCAAAATCGGCAATTACTCCATCTTTCATTGGTTTTATTGCTTTTACTTTGCCTGGTGTTCTTCCTAGCATTTCTCTTGCTTCAGTTCCTACTGCGAGTGCTCGTTTAGTCTCTGAGTCAATAGCCACGACGGAAGGTTCATTTAAAACGATACCTTGTCCTTTTATATATATTAAGACATTTGCTGTACCTAAATCTATTCCTATATCTTTGTTAAACATATTTCACCATCCCTTACTTCTTATATTTTACCATATTTTAGCAATTTTGTTTGATTAATTAGCTTTATTTGACAGATATTTACGTTTTGTTGACTCTCCTCCACGTATATGTCTTATATCTGTATGATATTTTAATATTTTTGCTACTTCTTCATATTTATGTTTATTTAGTTCTATTAACCGATAAGAAACATCTTTGTGTACGGTACTTTTGCTAACGTTAAAGTTTTTGGCTGTTTCTCTAATTGTATTTTTGGTTTTAATAATATAATTACTTTCTTCAAGTATTCTATTTTCAATATACTTATTCATATTTTCACCTAGTTTATTATATGAATAAGTTATGAAAAAAGACGTTTTTACCGCCTTATAATTCTTCTATTTTTTTACCATAATACTCTTCTGGGTTAACAAGAGCCCCTTTGTAATATAGTTCAAAGTGGAGATGATCTTCTAGGTCTTTACTGATGTTGTTTTTGCCACTTTTACCAATGATTTGTCCCTGTAATACGGTGTCGTTTTCTTTGACAGTAATTTCATTTAAGCTTTGATAGATACTTATTAAATCATTTTTATGTCTTATTTCAACGGTTGTTCCTAAGATGTTGTCTTGTTTAACGCTGGTTACTGTTCCATCTAAGATAGCTACAACATCAAATGCTACGCTTCCTTTATAGTCAATGCCAGAATTTTGCATATAGGTTCCTTCATAGTAAATTAATGATTTTTCTTGTGTTTCTTCATCGGCATCTTTGCTGTAGAAACCTCTAGCAATAGTTACATCGTCTACTAAATATGGTTTTTTTATTTCTGTGCCTGTGCTTACTACTGGTATATATTGATTGGTATTTAAAATTTCTTTGTCAACATATTCTAATTTAGGCTCTTGGGTAACGAAGGTTTTGGTACTTACTATTCTTTGAATGAAATAAACGCTTGTTACAAATGTTATAATTGATAAAACATAAATAGTAGGAATTACAAATGGTTTTAGTTTTCTTTTAGTCATTTTTTTCACCTCTAATATAAGTTTTTACAAAAATAGGATTTATATACGTTAAAATGAAATTTTTTTTATTTTTGTATCTTTATAGTAGTGCTTTAATATTTCTTCATATGTTTTGCCTTGTTTGGCCATGCCTAATGCTCCATATTGACTCATACCTACTCCATGACCGTAGCCTTTGGTTTTTATTATGATATTTGAACCATTTTGAGTTATACTGAAGTCGGTTGATTTTAATGATAATTTATTGTATAGTTCACGCGAAGTGAAGTCTTGATTGTTAATTTTTAAGTTTATTATTCTATGAGTAGGACTTCTTTTAGTTATTTCAACTGTTAATTTTTCTTGATAGGGTAGATTTAGTTTTTCATAAAATTCTTGGAGTGATATTTCTTTTGAGGAGTTAAAAGCTGTAGATGTTTCTTCATCCCATGGTGAATTTACGCTTTTTAGATAGGCTACTTCAAAGCCAAAGACATTTTTGCTGTCTTCGGTATAACCATTACTGGTAGAAAAGAACATGGCATTGACAATTGAACCATTATAATCTAAGTATTCACCATATGTTTCATTGACCGCGGTTTTTAGTTTATTTATTTTTGTTACATATGTATTTTTCCATACGCTTTTTAGATAATTGTTATCTAAGTATACTTGATTCATAATAGTATCTACAACATCATATTCTTTATCTTTATTATTTGCTATTTTGTTTAATACATAACTTCTTGAGGCTACGGCTTGTGATTTTAAAGCCTCAATTTCAAAACTAATTGGCATTTCTCCTGCTAGAACACCGACAATGTATTCTTCTAGAGGAATGGTTTCAATAATGTTTTTCTTTTCTCTTTTTATTCTTACTACTGTATTACTTGCATATTTCAATTCTATTTCTTTTGGTTCTTTTAAGAGCATGGTAACAATAATAAAAGGAATAACAATTAAAAAAGCAGTAAATACTATTATTTTTTTCATATAACACCTCAGTTCATAATGGTTATAAAATCATAAATAAAATTTACTACTAAATATGATACGGAAAATATCATAAACATATAAAAGATTCTTGCTTGTGTTACTCTATTTTTTTTAAATATGCTATTAATATTGATGGCATCCATGCTCCAAACGACAAATGGAAAGACAATAAGATAGATGACTAATTTAAGCATTTTCTATCTCACTTATTTTTGCTATTCTGTTTTTATGTCTTGGTTCGTTTGAGAAGTTAGAACTTAAGAACGTTTGGGCTATTTCTAATGCTTCCATCGATGGTACTTTAGAAGATAATGTTAGGACGTTAGCATCATTGTGAAATCTTGATAGGTAAGCTTCTTCTTTGTTACTTACTTTGGCACTTCTTATATTTTTTATTTTGTTTAGGCATATATCCATGCCTATTCCTGTGCCACATATGGCAATTCCTAAATCAACTTCTTTGTTATTAATAGCATTTCCAAGTTTGCAAGCATAATCAGGATAATCAACTGGGTCATCAGTGTTAGTTCCATAGTCAATTATATTATATCCTTCTTTTTTTAAAAAATTTGTCAAACTTTGTTTTAGTATTAAACCGCGATGGTCGTTAGTAATTCCTATTTTCATGTGATAAAACTCCTTTCATGAGAGTATATATTTATTATATCACTAAAAGAGAAAATATTTTTAAAAAGCATTAAATTTTATGGTTATTTGACATGTTTTTTTCTTTAATCTTTGCACTAAAAAGCGAGAGCAAAAGTATAAAAAAAAGAACTATTGTAGTCCGTATTTTTTATTAAACTTTTCAACTCGACCTTTTTTAGAAGTTGTTGCTTGTTTTTTTGTATAGAATGGATGACATGCTGAGCAAGTTTCTATTTGGTATGTATCTCCTTTAATTGTTGAATTAGCTTCAATTACATTTCCACAAGCACATACGAATTTTGTTAAAGTTTCTTCTTTATGAATTCCTTTTTTCATGTTTACTCTCCTTCCGCCATGACTAAATTAGTCATAGTAACTTGAACTAGGTAGTATTATATCAGTTTTTTTAAAATTTTTCAATAATTTTTTCATATATTTTGTAATATCCTTGTAAATTTGGGTTAAAACTGTTAGGATTTTCAAAATATGTGGTGTTTTTATAGAATATTGATTGGGTGTCAATGTAGGTTATTTTATTTTTTTGGCATATTTCTTTTAGTTTTATGTTGGCATAGTTGAATAGGTCTTGATTAGTATTTTTTGTGTTGTAATATCCTAGCATATAGATTTTTTTATTATTATTTTTTCTTATTAATGTAAATAGTTCTTCTGTATCTTCTAGCATTTTATCAATATAGGTATAGATATTTGTGTCGTTTGTATTTATTTTATAATATAATTCTTGCATGCCAACAGATATAGTTATAATGTCTGCAGAATGAATGGCTTGATTAATGGTTTGATTGTTTGTTTCATAATTGATATTTATTAGGTTAATTAGGTCTGTAATGCGATAGTCTACACTTGTGAAGTCGTCATTATAGGAATTTAGTTTGTTATTTTTTTTGAGGTAATCCACGATGTAATTGCTGTAACCATAACCATTAGCAAAGTAGGGTGTTACGCCTTTAGATAGTGAATCACCTAGTGTTACGTAATTTAGATTGTTGTTGTTTGTCAAAGTGTAGATAAGATAACAGGATAAAAAAAGAATAATTGTAAATATAATTTTTTTCATAGTATCACTACTAAAGTATATTTAAATTATTTCTATTTTAGCACCAACGCTGGATAATTTTTGGATAATATTGTCGTAGCCTCTTAGGATGTGTTTGATATTATCTATTATGGTTGTTCCATCCGCGATTAAACCTAGAATTATTAAGGATGCTCCACCTCTTAGGTCAGTTGCTGTTACACTAGTACCTGTTAGGGGAGCGATTCCTTTAATAAAGGCTATTTTGTTGTCAATTACTTTGATGTCGGCACCCATTTTGTTTGTGTCTGGAATGTTTTGGAATCTATTTTCATAGATGGTTTCTTCAACGCTGCTCATACCTTCGCATTGGGTTAAGAAAGCAATTAGGGGTTGTTGTAAGTCTGTTGGAAATCCAGGATAACCCATAGTTTTTATGCTGATAGCATGGTATGAACTTTTTTCTTTTATTTTTATATAATCAAATCCTATTTCCATGTTAACTCCTGCTTCTTTTAGTTTTGATATTAATGATTCTAAATGGCTAGGAATAATATTATTAATGGTTAGATTTTCTCCAAGTAATGCGGCAATAATGAGATATGTTCCTGCTTCAATGCGATCTGGTATTACTTCATGGAAACATTTGTGTAAATATTTGACTCCTTCTATTTTTATGACATTGGTTCCTGCTCCTTTGATTTTAGCTCCCATATTATTTAAGAATGTTGCAACATTTACTATTTCTGGTTCTTTGGCTGCATTTTCAATAATAGTTGTGCCTTCGGCTTTTGCCGCAACAATCATGATATTAATCGTGGCTCCTACGCTTGGCATATCTAAATAAATTTTTGCTCCTGTTAATTTTGAGGCCGTGATGGTGTATTTGTTGCTTTTTTCTACTACTTTTGCCCCGAGTAAACGGTAGCCTTTTATGGTTTGGTCGATTGGTCGTGCTCCAATATTGCAACCTCCAGGAAAATACATTTCTACTTTTTTATATTTTCCTAAAAGGGCAGACATGAAGTAATATGATGCTCTTAGTTTGGTTGAAATGCTTTCTGGTATTTCTTTGTTATTTATTTCTTTAGGGTTTATGGTAATCGTGCCATTTGTCGTTTTAACTTGAGCTCCTAGGTAAGATAAAATTTCTTCTAGTGATTCAACATCCGCGATATTAGGGATATTGCTAATTGAAACAATTTCATCACATAGGATAGCCGCAGGGATTAAAGCTACAGCACTATTCTTAGCTCCACTGATGGTTATTTGTCCAGTTAGTTTGTGCTTACCTTCAATTTTGATTTTAGGCATATTTCCTCCTATTTTATTATATGTTTTTAAATAATTTTGTTTTTTCTTTTACAACATTTTTAACGGCTTTTTCTCCACTTGATATAACTTTTCTTGGATCATAGACTGTTTCATTTTCTTTTAGAAATTTTCTTACTTCGTTAGCCCAAGCTATTTGAAGTTCGGTGTTAATGTTGATTTTGTTAATGCCATTTTTTATTGCTTCTTGAATAAGGTTATCTGGAATACCGGTTCCACCATGTAAGACAAGAGGAATGGAAACATTTTCGCTTATTTTTTTCATGGTTATAAAATCAAGGTTGGGTTTTCCTTTATATAGTCCATGGACACTTCCTAAAGCTGGGGCTACGGAATCAATATGAGTACTATTTACTAAGGCAATGACGTCTTCTAATTTGGCGTTGTAATTTTTGCCTTCCATGCCGTCTTCAGTTCCACCAATTTGTCCTATTTCGGCTTCGACTGTTACATTTTTGTCATGAGCATATTCCACTACTTTTTTTGTTATTTCTATATTTTTAAGAAGAGGGTAGTGAGATGCATCAATCATAACTGAGGTAAAGCCTGCATCAATACATTTTTGGCATATTTCAAACGAACTGCCATGGTCTAGATGAAGGACAACATCAATTTGAATGTTTAAATCTTTAATTAATGATTTTACAAGGTTAGTTACGACGTTTACGCCTCCCATGTATTTGATGGCTCCTTCGCTTACACCAAGGATAACTCCACTATTTAATTCTTGCATTTCTTCAAGGATATATCTTGTCCACTCTAGGTTGTTTATATTAAAGTGAGGAACAGCATAATTACCTTGTTTTGCTTTTTCTAATATTTCTTTACTGTTTACTAACATATTTATCACCCATTATAATATTAAGATAAATTTTGCTTTTAGTCAAATAAAAAAGACATATACTTGACAGTATACATCTTTTACCCCTTTTTTTATTTCGTTTTATTAGATAGTTAATTTTCTTGTATATGATTTGGTGTTTGAACTACAAAGTGTATTTTCATCGGTATTGTTAAATAATGCATCATTTTTTTCTTGTTCTTTATCAGTTAATCTATATAATGTGTTTTCATTTTCAAAATCTGACATAATTAGGTTAATTGTGTCTTCCATGAAGTGTTCAATATCAAGCATAAGATATTTGCTATGTTCATAGTTTTCTGGATTTGTGTTAGCTGGAGCTCCTTTAGATGCGTTGTAATTTAATATTGAATTATCTATTTCTCCTAATGTATTTGTATACTCAACAACTGTATCTTCAGGTAATAATTGAACGGCAACTTGAGCAACATCTAATAAGATAAATTGTACTTGGTTTGATACTGATGTTGTTCCTAAAGAGGCTACTTCTAATTCTCTTACTTCATTGATAGTTAAATTCATTTTGTTAGCAAGTTCTTCGTAACTTGGTATTTTATTTAATTCTTTGATTAGTCCTTGTCTTACTTTTAAGTAGTTCTTTACATTGTCTTTTTGGACTGGATTATTTGGATAAACAATTGTCTCAGCAATTGATCTTACAAAATCATAAGATTCTCCCAATGCTTCTTCTTTATCTTTTTCATATGATGCAGATACAACACTTTGTATTCTATCAGCAAAGTAACTATATACTATTCTATCTTTGTCATCCATGATATATTTAGCATAGATACTTGTTCCATTTGATGGATTGCTTCCTTTAATTTTGTGATTAAATGATAAATAATTTACTGATGGAATAGTTAACTCTTGTAGTATTGTTTCATAATCTTCAGCAAAATCCAACCAATAATCGTGGCTATATACATCTATTTGCTCTAGAGTTAAGCCGTTGATGAATCCTAATTGAATTAATACTTCATCGTCATTTAATACAATTCCTGTTGCTAATTCAATATCATTTTTAAAATTTTCAAGGTTGTTTTTGATAAATTCTAGTTTTTCTGCTGTAGTAAATGTATTTAACTTATCTTCAACTATAGGTGCAAATGAAGGTGCTGGAGTATTTTTAATTTCATAATTTATATTGTTTTCATTTGCCACAAGTGCATTCTCATCAATAGAGGCTTCTATATTTGCCTTTTCTGTTCTTGTCCCTTTAATATCATTTAATATTGATTTTGCTAAAGAAACAATTCCATAACCCGCTAAAGTAACTGCAACAGTTCCCGCTAAAGCGAGAGAAGTTATTTTTACAAAATTGTTTTTTCTTTGTATTGTATAACATACTTCTGCTCTTTGGTCTCTTGGTTTTTTGCTTTCACTTATTTCTATATTTCTTAGAATATCATCCAAGTCTTCAGGTTCTATATATTTTGTTGTTGAATTGATTGGTGTTTTTGATTTCTCGTTGGCAAAAATTCCAATTCTTAATTCATTGTCCTTATCATAATAAGGTCTTATAATTTTTCCATTTTTCATAATTTTCCCCCTCTTTCAAAAAGATGTCTCATATTTTAGCACGTATGTTTGTTTTTGTCAAGTGTTTTTTGAATTTTTTTAAAATAAATAGGATAAACCTAGGATTATTAGAACTATTCCACCACATATTGTGGATATTTTTCCGTATTTTTGACTTAGTTTATCGCCTATATTTAGTCCAAAGTAAGTAAATAAACAACTTGTAAGGCAAAATGTGGTACTTACTGTTAAGTAATTGTTATTGATGATATTTAATCCTATTCCAGTGGTAAAACTATCAATACTAACACTTAATCCAAAAATAAGGAAACTTATGATATTTTCTAATGGTACTACTTCTTTTTCTTTGGTATTAGATAGAATTAGTTCTAGTCCAATGGTAATAAATATAATTGATACTAGGTATTTTAGGTTAAAAACTAGGTATTGGGCTACGAATGAACCTATTGATAATCCTAATAGGGGCATTAAAAAATGATAAATACCAACAATAAAGGATAGAATGATTTTATTTTTTTTATCAATGTTTAATGTGCCATATACAAGTGATAAGGAAAAAGCATCCATGCTTAAACTTATGGCAATGAGAAGCGTGGTGAGAAATGTGTTCATATAAGAGAACCTCCTAATTAAATTTTATTTAGGAGGTTTTGGTTTATTCAAAATATTTTATCTAAAAGTTCTTTTACTAAAAATTTGTATTCTACTTCATCTTGATTTTCATTATCTAATAGGCATAAAGGAGGAAACAAAACACACCACCAATTGTCTCCTTTACCATTACCAAGTGTTATTACTAAAGATTCATAGTAGCCTTCATTATATGTAATACCTTTATATTGTTTCTTAGGAAAATAATTTTGTCCATATTTAATGGTATAATTAACATTATAATTTTTGTCTTTTATTGTTTTATCTATTTCTTTTTTTAAATTGTCTAAGTTATTTTTAATGGTATTTCTTGCATCGTTTATATTATTTAAGTCAGTTAGATTATTTGCTATGTAATTTTCAATAGTGTTTTTTATTACTTGTTTTTGAGTTTGGTCTTCAATCGTGTTACTGTTTGGTATTACTCTTAATCTAATTGCTGTATCCGGAATAACGATATTATCTTTGTTATTTGTGCTATCATATGCGATAAAAGTTATAGTTATTGCTATAATTATTAGTATTTTTTTAATAATTATCACCCTTTCTAATAGTGTTATGGGGGATAATTATTGTTTTTATTCAGTTTTATAGATGAAAATGTAACGTTCTTTATTACTATAGTCTTGTTCTATTGATACTGTAGGGTTATCTAAATATTTATAGGCAATATCTTTTATTTGTTTGCCTTGATTCATACCTATTTCAAAGGCTATTAAGTATTTAGATTTTGGTTGCATATTTTTTAGTATTTGTTCATAGAAATAAAGTCCGTTGTTTTTAGCATATAAGGCCATGTGAGGTTCATTATTCTTTACTATGTCCATGATTGTTTCATCATTTGCAATGTAAGGTGGGTTACTAATAATAATATCATAATATGCAGGTAATGGTTTTGTTATGTCATGCTTTATGATATTTATTGGAGTGTTATTTGTTTTTGCATTTTCTAAGGCGACGCTTATGGCTTTTGGTGATAGTTCATAGGCGTCTATTTTGATAGTAGGAAAAAATTTTTTTAGGGTGATGGCTATGCAACCTGAGCCTGTTCCTAAGTCGGCTAGGGTTAAATTATTTTGATTAGGATAGAGTTTTTTTATGTAATTGATTGTTTTTTCTATTAATAATTCAGTTTCAAATCGTGGAATTAAGACATTTTTATTTACTTTGATGATGTTACCATAGAAGTTAACGTTGCCAATTATGTATTGGATAGGTTTTCCTTTTATTAATTGATTGATACCTTGATTATAGGTTTTCTCATTGTAAATATTTTCTTCTTGTAAGTAGTTATAGTAATAATCAGCTAGGAATTCTTCGATGTTGTGTTCTTTTAGGGTGTGTTTGGCTTTGGTTATGATATTATTTGTCATTTCCTTCTAAGGCTCTTTTCTGATTTTCGTTTATTAAAGCATCAATTATGATTCCTAATTCACCATCCATGATGCGGTCTAGATTCATTGATGTAAAGCCGATTCGGTGGTCTGTTACTCTATTTTGAGGATAGTTATAAGTTCTTATTTTTTCTGATCGGTCGCCTGTTCCTATTTTAATTCTTCTTTCGGCACTTTCTTTTTCTTCGGCTTCTTTTAGTTTTAAGTCATATAATCTTGTTTTTAAGATTTTCATGGCTTTTTCTTTGTTTTTGATTTGGCTTCTTTCTGTTTGGGAATAAACAATGATGCCAGTTGGAATATGGGTTAATCTTACAGCTGAATCAGTAGTGTTTACGCCTTGTCCTCCACAGCCACTTGAACGGGTAATATCTACTCGTACTTCAGATTCGTCTAATTCAAAGTCGAATTCTTCTGCTTCTGGCATGACTAAAACGGTTGCTGTTGAAGTATGGACACGACCCTGAGATTCGGTTTCTGGTACTCTTTGAACACGATGTGAACCACTTTCAAATTTTAATTTAGAGTATGCTCCTTCTCCTTTAATCATAAATTCTATTTGGGCATATCCTCCAGCAGAACCTTCTACACTGTTTAAGATTTCACTTTTCCACCCATAATTGGCTATATATTTTTGGTACATATCATATAAATCGCCCGCGAAAATATTGGCTTCGTCGCCGCCTGCGGCTCCACGTATTTCCATAATAACATTCTTTTCATCATTAGGATCATGTGGTAGTAATAAGATTTCTAATTCTTTTTCAGTTTTAGTTTTTTCTTCTTCTAATCTAATTAATTCTTCTTTAGCAAACTCTCCTAATTCTTTATCGTGGATTAGTTCTTTACTTTCTTTGATATCATTTAATATTTTGTTATATTTGAGATATAGTTCTACTGTTTCTTTTAATCTTACTTGTTCTTTTGATAATTCGGTCATTTTTTTTATATCTTTTAATACTTCTTTGCTTGATAGTAGGGAAGTTATTTCGTCATATCTTTCTTTGGTTTTTTCTAATCTTTCAATCATGAGTAATTCTCCTTTTCTATTAGAATTATATTATATAATTAACTTTTATGCAAATAAAAATATGTTTTTTAGACATATTTTCATTTTTTATTCGATTTCATCTTCGTCTATAATAGATAAATCAGTTAACTCATCATCTTCATAGTCATCATCGGTGGCATCGTAGTCATCAATATCAATGTCATCATCTTCTTCAGGTTCAATATCATCTTCATCGTTTGTTTTTGGTTCGATTTCTTCTTCCTCTTCTTCTAAGTCTATTTTAACAGCATGATTAGACTTTAAATCCCATTTACCATCTGTTAGTAAGATAAATTCTTTTGATGTTGTTAGTGATTGGAAGAAATCTGCGATTTTTTCTTCATATTCATTTTCGCTTAGTTCTAATAAATCACATACTTCTTTGAATAATTCCTTTGTTGTTAATGTTTTTTTAGTTTCCTCTAAATACATTTTTGCAATTTGTGTGTATGAGAGTAACTCTAATTCTTCTTTAGGCATTTTTTTAATACTCATTTTTTTCCTCCTACATTTCCTCTCTTGGTATTATACCTATTAAATTTAAACTATTATTGATAACAATTTGAATAGCTTTTAGTAAATTGATTCTTTCACTAGTATACTGAATATCCTCGGTTACAATTTTTTCTTGATTATAGTATGTATGAAATAATGAGGCTAGGTCGTAAACATAGTTTGCTATAATATGCGGTGCTTTTTTGCTTGCTGATGTTTCAACAATGTCTTTAAATTCATTTAGTTTATTCAAAATATTATATATATATTGGCTTTCTAATGTTTGATATTTGTCAATGTTGGTAGCAAAATTTTTGGATTTTTTTAGAATAGAACATATCCTTGCATTGGCATATTCAATATAGTATACAGGATTTTCACTGTTTTGTTTTAAGGCTAAGTCAATATTGAAGTCTAGTTGAGTGTCAAGACTTTTTGATGAAAATAGATATCTTGTAGCATTTACGCCAACTTCTTCGATTATTTCACTTAGAGTTACAGTTTTACCTGTTCTTTTGCTTAATTTTAATTCTTCGTTGTCTTTGATTAATCTTACCATTTGTAATATTTTGATATATAGGATGCCACTATCTTTGCCCATCATTTCTAATGAGGCTTTTAATCTGTCTATATAGCCATGGTGATCTGCTCCAAGGACATCAATTAATTCATCAAAGCCTCTTTCTATTTTATCACAGTGATAAGCTATATCAGGTAGTAGATAAGTATAATTACCATCGCTTTTAATTAGAACACGATTCTTTTCATCGCCATAGTCCATAGTTTTTAACCATAGGGCTCCATCTTCAATGTAGCAATGATTGTCATTTTTTAGTTTGGTAATTACTTTTTCTACTAGTCCACGGTCATATAAAGATTGTTCACTAGAGAATACATCAAAGTTAACACGATAGATGTCTAAGTCTTTTTTTATTTTATCTAATAGGATGTTTAGTCCATATTTTTTGAAGAATGGAATATCTTCATTTAATTTAGTATCTTGATATTCTTCTTTTATTTTTTTTGCAATGTCAATTATTTCTTGTCCGTGATAGCCATCTTCTGGTAATGTGGCATCGATGTTATATAAGTTTTGGTATCTTACTTTAATGGAAATTCCAAGATTATTCATTTGATTACCAGCATCGTTGACATAATATTCTTTAGTTACATCGTACCCTGTAAAGGTCATAATTCTTGCTAAGTTATCTCCATAGGTTGCTCCACGGCCATGACCTAAGTGTAAGATTCCTGTTGGATTGGCACTTACAAACTCAATATTTACTTTTTTCCCTTGGCCTAGATTACTTTTACCATAGTTAGTATTTTCTTTAATTATGGTATTAATGCTTTTTAGTAAGTATTGCTCACTTATAAAGATATTAATAAATCCTGGGGATAATACTTCAATTTTAGATATTATTTCACTTTGAATATTATTTTTGATTTTATTTGCTATATTTGTTGGGTTATCTTTTAAAGATTTAGCTAAAGATAAAGCAATATTGGTTGAATAATCTCCATGGTTTTTATCCTTTGGAATGCTTACTTCAATTTCTTTCTCATAATCGATTTGTAAGTTAGTTAATGACTTTTTTAGTATTTCTTGTACTTCTTGTTTTATACTCATAATATATCCTCCAATTCTATTTTATATTCAAATATGTTATTACTTTCTAAGATTTCATATTTGATATATATTTTATCTTCTTTAATATCTAATTCTTTTGTTTTGATATTTAGTTCTAAATTTAAATCTGGTTCTTTTAATAAATAATTACTCTTATGAGTTTTGTCTTTTTGGAACTGCATAGCATGAGTAAACTTAGAATTATCTCTAATAACGATTATCTCATTATTTTTTATACGTATTTCATATGATGTATCATTGTCTTGATATTTTATTTTGTTTTGGTTAACGATGCAGTTAGAATTATGGTTAGTAATTTCATTGGTTGTTAAATTTTTTAATTCACTTTTAATTTTTCTTCGCACAATATCACCTGATTTTTTTCGCTTATCATTATATCATAACATTAAGAAAAATAAAACTTATATTTTACTTTTTTTAGTAAATATTATTATTAGGATAGAAAAAACGTTTATTTTAAAGGAAGTTTGGTGATAAAAATGTTGAAAAAATTTTTTAAATATATTAAGTTTGGTGTTATTTTGGTTGTTTTTGGGATAATTGCTTTTTTTGGCTTATATATTTAT
The DNA here is from genome assembly GCA_000432575.1 of Clostridium sp. CAG:762. GTDB lineage: Bacteria > Bacillota_I > Bacilli_A > RF39 > UBA660 > CAG-762. The sequence continues at coordinate 49,140 of HF996799.1, read as the reverse complement.
GCTTTGATTACACCTAAACCTGATATTAATAAGGCGAGGAGTTATTATTTATATGATAAGGATAGTGAACTTGTTTTTAATAATAACGATGAATGGATAAGTTTGGATAATATTAGTGATTATTTAATTAATGCGACAATTTATACTGAGGATAAGAAGTTTTATAAGCATAATGGTTTTGATTTTTTGAGAATTATTAAGGCTGTTTATGTTAATTTGTTAAGTGGTAGTAAGAAAGAAGGAGCCTCAACAATTACGCAGCAATATGCAAGGAATTTGTTTTTGAATTTTGATAAGACTTGGAAAAGAAAATTTGATGAGGCTAAGCTTGCTTTGGAATTGGAATGCCACTACAAAAAGGGAGAGATTTTGGAAGGGTATTTAAATACTATTAATTATGGTGGAGTTTTTGGAATTGAGAATGCTTCTAAGTATTATTTTGGTAAAAGTGCTAGTGAACTTAATTTAGCGGAGGCTGCGATGTTAGCGGGTATTCCTAAATCTCCTAGTACTTATTCTCCTTTGATAAATCCTGAAAAGGCTAAGAAGAGGCAGAGTTTGATTCTTTCAATTTTACTTAAAAATAAAGTTATTAGTGAAAGTGATTATGATGAGGCTTTAAATTATGAACTTATTTTTAAGAGTTTAGAGGATGAGGATGGTTTAAATGCTGTAATGTATTATCAAGATGCGGTTATTAATGAACTTAAGAAGATAGATTCAATTCCTAATTCTTTACTTGAAACTGGTGGTTTAAAGATTTATACTACTTTGGATAAGGATGCTCAAAAATACTTGGAGAATGCTACGAATAAGTATATTAATAAGGATAGTGAGTTGCAATCTTCTAGTATTATGATGGATCCTAATACGGGTGAGGTTTTGGCTTTAATGGGTGGTGTTGATTATAATAAGAGTCAATTTAATCGTGCTACTTCGGCGGTTAGGCAAGTAGGTTCTACGATGAAGCCATTTTTATATTATGCGGCTTTGGAAAATGGTTTTACAGCTTCTAGTGCTTTTATAAGCGAAAGAACGACTTTTACTTTTTCAGGTAACAAGACTTACTCACCAAAAAATTATAATGATAGATATCCTAATAAGCAAATATCTTTAGGTGCTGCGATTTCTTATTCCGACAATGTTTATGCTGTTAAAACACATTTGTTTTTGGGAGAAGATGTGCTTGTGAATATGGCTAAAAGGGTTGGAATAAGTGGTAATTTAGAAGCTATTCCTTCTTTGGCTCTTGGTAGTGAAGAGATTAGTATGATAGATATGGTTGGTGGATATGCTTGTTTTGCTAATGAGGGTTACAAGGTTAAGCCACATTTTATTAGGAAGGTGTTGGATAGTAAGGGTAATGTTATTTATGAGTATAATAATGTTAAAGAGGGTGTTCTTAATAGGAGTATTGTATTTATTTTAAATGAGTTAATGACTTCAACTTATGATACAGCTTTTATTGATTATAATTATCCTACAATTATTAGTTTACTTCCTGATATGACCCACAAATACGCGGTTAAAACTGGGACAACGGATACTGATGTGTGGATAATTGGTTATAATAAAAATGTTGTTTTGGGGGTATGGAATGGTTTTGATGATAATCGTGTTATGTCTAAGGAAGATTCTGGTAAGCATAAGAAGATATGGGTTGAAACAATAGAAAATTATTTAAAAGATACGGATAAAAATACGGAATGGTATGATATTCCTAGTAATGTTGTGGGGGTTTTAGTTAATCCTATTACTGGTGAACCTGTTAATGAGGCTAGTAAGAAGAGTAAGATATTTTATTTTATTAAGGGAACTGAACCATATTATAGTAGTGTTGATTTAGATACGGTTTTTAAGCAAGAAAATAATCAGGAAAATTAGTTGACTTATTCATTATTTGTGTTATCATTTATTTGGTGATGATAGGAGCTATAAACAGGTGGTATTTAGTCAAAGGTATTTCAGGTCATTTTATATTTATATTAAATGATAATGAGTAGTTTTTAGACCTATAATTTTTTATAGGTTTTTTTGCTGGTTGTTTTGTATAGTTAGGTTATATACTTGAAGATATGTTTATGAATATGATACAATAAGGATATAAATTATTTGGAGGTAGGAAATGAAAGTTAATTTAAAAAAAATAGGTATTGAAGCGGAAGGAGATATTGAGGGTTTAACAAAGGAGATTTTAGATAACCGAGAGAATGAATGGAAAGATAAATTGGAGGCTAAGCATAAGGCTAAAAAGGAAATTATGGAATTAAAACATAAATATAAGATGGATGAGCAAAATATTAAGAATAGTATTTTTAATAAGGTGAACTATGAATTTGAAAACAAAAAGAAAATGGTTAGTGATTCAAAAAAAGAGGATAGTTCAAGAAATATAGTTTGTATTGTTAGTATTATTTTGTTTTTTGTTTATGGTTTGTTTTGTATAGTGGGTTTTAAGGATTTTCATATTGGATTAGGAATTGTAACTTTGATACAGATGGTTTTAACAATATTATCTATTTTTACTTCTTTCAGGGTTATTAATTTATTTAAAAATGATTATAAGTTATTTTTAATTGTTAGTGTTTTATTAATTTTATTATGGTTTATATTTATGGTTTAGGATATTATTTTATATGAATAGAGTTTTTGATTATGATAGTATTGTTTATAGTAGGTTTAGTGATGATATAATTATTAATTATGGTATTATTAAAGGAAATAGTACGATTATTTTTATTAAGGCTGGACAAGATGGTTCTTGTTATGGTTATCAGGATAAGTATTTGAAAATTGCTAAAAGTTTGAATGTAAAATATGGTTTTTCTGTTATTTGCTCTTCTAATCCATTTAATTGGGTCAATCCTCTTGATGATGCAATGCAAGTTATAGATAATTATTGTAAGGATAATAATTTAAATAATTATGTTATTTATTATATGGGGCATTCCAATGGGGCTTTAATTGGGGCGTGGTTTGGAGTAAATTATCCTAAAATTAAAAGAATGTTATTAGTAAATGCTCCTTTAATGATTTGTTTTGATAAAACAAAAAAGGGTATTATGAAGTTTAATGGTGAGAAGATGGTTATTGTATATGGAAATTTGGATCAATCTTTTCCATATGTAGATTTATTAAAGCCTTTATGTAATGATAAAATTAAATTAGAAATAATCGATGGACAAGATCATCATTTTTCTAATGAATGTTTTGATTTTAAGAAGTTACCTGAGATTTTTTTATTAGATTAAATAAAAACTGAATGGAGTTTAATTTCATTCAGTTATTTTATTAGTTATTTTTTTGAATTTTTATTATAAATTGATATTCGTTAGGTAAATCTAATTCGTCTACATCAACAATGTAACCTGATGCTTCTAAGTTATCTATTAGTTGTCTACTCATATTTAAAGCATTTCTTAGATAGTATGGAGAATGTTCTTGTTTTGCTTGTGGTTGTGCTTCGACAGTATTAATGTTTTGCGGCATTTCTTCTTGTGTGTGTTCTTCAACCAAAGGCGCCCCTTCTGCATTAAATTCTGGTAAAAATGGTTCTTCAGTTTTTGATGGTTGATTGTTTGGTTGCGTTTCAATTGGAGAAGATGCAAAGGTTGGATTATTGTTTTGGAGCGAAGGTTGAGTTGATTCTACGATGTTTTCTTGAGTTGCAACTGGTTGAATATTATTTACTGTTTCTTCTTGGGGTACGAACTGAGGTGTTATATTGTTTGAAATATTCTCTGGAGTTTGTTCAATTTTTTGGTTAGGTTCTAAATTAATGTTTGAAATTGTTGGTTCTATTTTTGGTGTTTGAACACTTGGAATGTCATTTGTAGTTGGAGTTTGATTTGTATTTAAGTTAGGTAATGGCATCGTATTTTCAATAGATGATGTAGGCATTGGGGTAATATTTGATGCCATGGTTTCTGGAGTTGGCATTTCCCAAGTATTTATTGGATTATTTAAGTTTAGTTCTTGGTAAGATTCTGTAGGAGTTGCAATATTAACTTCTGGATGTGGCTTTTCTTTAGCCCCTTGTATATTTATTTGTTCAGGTTGATTTTGAAAATTATTTGGTACTGTAGGTTGTGGTGTTGGTTCTACTGGAGTTGAATTTAATTCCGGCATATTAAATATAGGGGTAGGATTTATAGTTTGTGATGTTACTTCAGGGTTTTGTTCATTATTTACAGTATCAGGCATGTTTATTCTTTCTATATTAATTGGTTGTGGAGTTTGTGGTTGCATAGGTAAAGGCATTTCGACATTTTTTGCAGGTTCCATAAAGTTAGAGCCTGTGTTCATGTTTGTGCTTTCATCTTCTAGTGATGTGAAAAATTTGCCTGCGAATGAAAATTTTGGTTTTTCAACAGGTTGTTCTTGTTTTGGCATACTTTCATCTACTTTTAATAAATTGTTGATATCTGCAGTTTGCTCTTGATGATTTATATCTTGGGCTGATGCTTTAATTGCATCAATGTTAATCATTTGTGTTTTATCCATTTTATCCTCCACTATTTCTGGTTCAACATCATCGAACGTATTTGATTTTTTATTTACTATATCAAGTCCTGATAGAACTTTTTGCATATTAGGATTAATATCCATTTCCTCTACTTGTTCTTTGTTTTCTTTAATTATATCTTGGACTTGTTTAACTGTTAATCTTTCTTTTTTGATTCTTTCTAGCATTGCATTTTCTTCCTGTTCATTTTCTAATTGAAGTAATGCTTTAGCATGTCCTTCGCTAATTTCATTATTTTGTAAAGCTTCTTGGACATTTTTACTTAATTTTAATAGTTTCATTTTGTTATTTATTTCTTTTTCTTCTTTAGACATTAAATTGGCTATTTCTTTAGTGTTACTATTTCCCGCTAGATTTTGATAAGCTTTGGCTTCTTCAATTGGAGTAAGACTTTGTCTTTGAAGATTTTCAACGATGGCTAGTTCGGCACTTGCTTGGTCATTTATTTCCATAATAATAGCTGGTACTTGGGTTAAACCTACTAAAGAGGCGGCTTTTAATCTTCGTTCACCTGCGATTACTTCATAACCATTAGGTATTTTTCTTAGAATAAGGGGTTCTATTATCCCATATTTTTTTATAGAGTTTGCCAATTCTTGTAGTGCTTTCTCATCAAATTTAATACGTGGTTGAAAACGGTTAGGTTTTATTTCAGTAATGTTTATTTGTTTTATTTCATTACTTTGTTGCATAAAAAATCCCTCCTTATTCTTTTTTCTTACCCTTATGATATAATAATACACTAAGAAAAGGAAAAATTCAATCATTTTTTGTCGAAATAATATAAAAAAAATTAGAATTTTATGTTAATCTAACTTTTTTTATTTATAGTGGATTTTTTTTTATTTGACTATAGTTTCTAGGATATATATTTTTAGTTGGTTCTAATTTAATTATGTCTAAGAGGGTTCTCTCACTTTCTTCAATAGGTAGTTTAAATTTTTCTATTTTTATTATTTTTGATTTCAATTTACTTAGTGATGTTTCTATATTATTCAATTCTTTATCAATATTAGATTTCATAGGAATGAAGTGGCCATTTACTTTTAGTAAGGGAATAGAGTATTCTATAAGTTCTTTTAAATTGGCTACTGCTCTTGATGTTACTATATCATAGGTTTCTCTCACTTTTTTACCATAATCTTCAGCTCTTTCATTTATAATGGTAATATCTTTTAATTCTAAGGTGTCAATTACTAGTTTTAAGAAGTTACATCTTTTATTTAGTGGTTCTATTAAAGTTACTTTTAAATTAGGGAATACTATCTTTAAAACAATTCCTGGGAATCCTGCCCCTGTTCCTATATCACATAAGGTTTGATTGTCTAATTTTATTATTTTATTTAAGGTTAATGAGTCATAGAAATGTTTTAGGTATACTAGATTGTATTCGGTAATACCAGTTAAATTAATTTTTTGATTTTCTGTAATAAGAAGGTTATAGTACATATCTAATTGGTTTATTTGGTTTTCTTTTATGTTTATGTCTATTTTTTTTAAGTAATTAATAAATTGTTCTTTATTCATTATATTTTTTCTTTAAATAAACCATTAGAATAGATATGTCAGCAGGGTTTACGCCACTTATTCTTAGTGCCATGCCTATTGAAGTTGGGGCATATTTGATTAGTTTTTGTCTTGCTTCCGTGGCTAAATTAGGTACTTTGTTGTAGTCTATGTCTGAGGGTATTTGTTTTTCTTCATATTTAAGCATTTTTTCGGCTTCTTTCTCTGTTTTTCTTATATAACCTTCATATTTTATTTGTATTTCTACTTGTTCTATAACATATTTATCATAATTTAGTTTGATATTATATTTATCTATCAAGTTATTTATATTTATTTCAGGATTTTTAAGGGCATTATAAATGGTATCACTTTTGTTTTCTAGTTTTATTTTAGTTTCTTTAAAGTAGTTTAGGAGTTTTTGAATATTCTGTTTTTTTTCTTTGAATTTTTGATATGTTTCTTCATCAATTAGTCCTACTTGGTAACCATATTCTCTTAGTCTTAAGTCAGCATTGTCATGTCTTAATAGGAGGCGATATTCGGCACGTGATGTTAGTAGGCGATATGGCTCGTTTGTTCCTTTGGTAATTAAATCATCAATTAATACTCCTATATAGGCTTCGTTTCTTTTTAATATTAATGGTTCTTTATTTTCTAGTTTTAGGCTAGCGTTTATACCTGCGATTAATCCTTGACATGCGGCCTCTTCATAGCCTGATGTGCCATTTATTTGACCAGCGGTAAATAAATTAGTTATAACTTTGGTTTCAAGGCTTTGTTTTAGTTGGGTAGGGTAGATGGCATCATACTCTATGGCATATGCATATTTTAGTATTTTAGCATTTTCTAATCCTTCTAGGCTATGTACCATTTCTTCTTGGACAGAGGTAGGCATACTCGTAGAAAAACCTTGAATGTAGATATCATCATAGTAAAGGCTTTCAGGTTCTAAGAATAGTTGATGTCTTTCTTTGTCTTTGAATTTTACTAATTTATCTTCTATTGATGGGCAATATCTTGGTCCTACAGCATCTTTAATATATCCTCCGTACATGGCTGATTTATCTAAGTTAGATAGGATTATGTCGTGAGTTTTTTTGTTTGTATAAATAAGATGACATGGTATTTGGTTGTTGACATCGTATTTAGGCATTCCATTTATTTCAAAGGTATATGGTTCTTGATCACCATCTTCTACTTTGGTTTTGGTAAAGTCTATGGTTGATTTTTCGATTCTAGGAGGTGTTCCTGTTTTTAATCTTAAAATTTCAAAACCATATTTTTTTAAATTATCACTTAAATGGTTAGAAGGTTTTTCTCCATGTGGGCCTTCTCTTTTTCTGGTGCTTCCAATTAGAATATCGGCTTTTAAATAAGTACCAGTTGTTAAAATAACGATAGTTGATGTTATTTTTGTTTTATCTTCTAGGATTACTCCTTTTACTTGTTGGTTTTCTATAATTAAGTCTTCGACAATGGCTTCTTTGATCGTTAAATTTTTTGTATTATTTAGTGTTTTTAACATTTCTTTAGGATATGTTATTTTATCTGTTTGAGACCTTAGACTTCTAACTGCTGGCCCTTTTGATGAATTTAGCATTTTCATTTGTAATATTGCTTTGTCAGCATTTTTACCCATTTCGCCCCCTAGAGCATCGATTTCTCTTACTACGATACCTTTGGCGGAACCTCCAATTGATGGGTTGCATGGCATGGTAGCTATGTTATCAATACGTCCTGTTATTAATAGGGTTTTATGGCCTTTTCTTGCTGATGCTAATGCGGCTTCACATCCAGCATGTCCGCCTCCTACTACAATTATTTCATATTCCATTGGTGCACCTCCTTAAAATTTCTTATATATTATATACTATTTTAAGAAGTTTTTCAATGAAATTATATGTTATATTTCTATTATTTTTTTCACTCTTTCTATTGATACTTTATAGTTACGATATTCGATGTTGGTTGTACCTAGAGTTTCAAAATTGGTTATTATTTTACTATAATAAGTGTAAATTAGGACAATGGCACTTATATCTATTAAATTCTGTTTGGTTAGAGTTATAGCATAGAAGATAATACCATATCTACTTAAATCGATGATAAATAATACTAGATAGATAATGCCTTGAGACATGACGTTGAATTTATAATTGCTTTCTAGGTATTTGGTTGTGGTAATATTATTTATTTCACTGATGGCATTTATTTCTTTGTTACGTATTTGTTCTTGCATTTCTAAATCTTTGATTATTTTTTCGTCTAAAAGTTTTTTTTTGTTTTTGTTGTATTCTTGTAGTTCTTTACCCGCATATATTTGAAATACTAACATGAAAACAATTATAATAAAGGCAAAGATAAATATTTTATAATTTACTAAATAGAATGAGATTAAAATAACAATAAATTCTACTAGTTGGAGAAGTCTTGTTATAAAGTTACCTAAAAATGTACATATGATGTCAGTGTCATTATAAGCAATGTTGGCAAACTTTCCTGAATTTATTTCGGTTATTTTTTTGTTTTTAAATTTTTTACTTATTGTTAAAAATAATTGGCTATAGTAGTTGTACCATGTTTTTTGATTTATGTAACACCAAAAGTAGTATAATGAAGAAATTATGAAGCAAATTATTATTAAGTAATTTGCTTTTTCATAATTAACATTGGTAATATATTTGACAACTTTCCCCCAGTAAATAGGAATGAGTAGGGAAGTTATACACATCATGATGGAAGTTAGTATTTTTAGTATTAATGGTTTTTTATTTTCTTTAATTACTTGTTTTATCATTTTATCTCCTTATACTATTAGTTTGGCATTTTTTGTTTTTTTTATATATATTATTTTAAATTAATGTTATAATAATTTATGAAGGTGAAGATATGAAGTTTGAGAGTGAAATAAGAATTGCAAAAGAGATTATGGAAAATTTTATTAATGAATTAGATCTTGATGGAAATAGTTTTTGTAGAATTATGAAATTTCCTGTGGTTATATATAATAATGTTATTTTTGATGGTGATGGAAGGTATGTGTCAATAAATAATAAATATTTAAATAAGATAATTAATTCGTTTTCTTTTAGTGAAGAGGAAAAGACGAACATTTTAGAAAATGGACTTATTGAGATAGATAAAAAATATGAAAATAATCATAATTCTATGTTTTATGTAACTTTAGTTCATGAAATTTTACATGCTAATAGGGATTTGCTTTTATATGATTATTTTAACAATGTTGGGGGTAGTGAATTTTCTAATGAATATGTTTATGTTTATAAAGATGGGAGATTTTTTAAGAATACTAGTAATTTGTCTTTTGATTATGGAGATGCTAGTCAAAATATATTGAATGGTAATATTGATAGTTCTAAGGTAGAGAAAGCTCAGGATGAATCAGATATGGATGAAAAGGTAGCGGAAAAAATGGACAAACAAGTTGAGATTGATGAGGCTTTGATTGATACTATGTCTATTGTAGCAAATAAGATTTATAATGAGAAAAAAAAGGGGAATAAGTTGGATATTTTTGAGTGTTTAGAATTACTTAGAGACTGTATAGATGTTAATAATGTTAAGGTTATTTGTGATATTATTTTAAGACATAGAGATTATGGTTTATTTTATTGGGTGTTAGATCCTATTGGCTATACATATGGTGATATTCATTATGATTTTTTTAGTAACTATACTAAAAATGATGGTGATTTAGTTAGTAGTTTTGATTCTTATCAAGATTTTGGCAAAAGAAAAAACTAGTTTTGCTAGTTTTTTCTTTTTTTTAATCTTTTGTTCATGTTATGAATGGCTACACTGTTCATGAGTAAATTACCATTTTTGTATTCTTGATATTGAAGTTGGTTTGCCTCTTCAATGTCTTCTCCACCAAAGTATAGTATTTTAATACTTTCTTTTAGTTTTTTTAGTTTTTCTAGTCTTTCTGTTGGTGTACTTCTTACTTCGTCTTGTTTATAGTTATCACATTTTGATACTATAAAGGTTTTCATTTCTCCGTTTTCTTTTATTTCTTGGATTCCTTCAGTTATAAAGTCGTAAGAATCTATTCTTGATTTAATACGGTCTTTTACTTTAGGACAAAGTGTTGCTGTGGCATTTTGACAATTAAAACATAGATTTTTTTGATTTTTAGTGTAAATTATGTCTATTAAATCTGCAAATATGTTTTGTGATAATTCATAAATTCCATTATTAATGTTATTCGTTTTGGTGTATGAAGCAAATATTTCATTTATTGGTGTATTTATTTTTTTATTTTCTAATTCTCTTATTGTTCTTTCTGGTAATCTTAATAATAAGTTAGTATAATATGTCATTATCATTTCTTTTATCATGATAGATATTGTGGCTTTTTTATTATTTATTAAACTTTTTTCTATATATTTGACATTATTGTTAACTTTGTTTTTTGTTATCTTTTTTGTAGATGTGTAAAGACTTAATGGAATAAGGTGGTTCTGTTTTAAGAAGTCATTTACTATTGTAGATGTGTAAAAACTTAATGGAATAAGGTAGTACTGTTTTAAGATGTCATTTACTATTTGTAATAGTTCTTCTTCTGTTTTTGCTTCATTTATTTTTTTTATGATGTTACTTGTTCCATTTAATGAACAATGGGCGTTTAATTCGTTTGTTATTGATTTTGCTTTTCTTATGATTTCACTTTTTTCCTTGCTAGGTAATTTTATGATGTCTTCTTGGCTTAAGATGTTTTCAAAACATTTATCTTTTTTAGTAAAATATGGTATGAAATTACTTCTTTTTATTTTTTCTACCTCAGCAATTTGTCCGTTTTCTTTTTTAATTATAATACTTTTTCCCATATAAAATTCCCCCTTTTTTTGAAATATGACTCGTATTATAGCACGTTTGTTTTTGTTTGTCAAGTTTTTTATTCGAGTGGGAGGAGTACTAAAAACAATAACAAAAGAAAAAAGAAGAATTATTTTCCTAGACAAAATCTTTTAAACATTTCGTCTAGCATTTCTTCTTTATATGTAGCACCGATTATTTCGCCTAGTATGTTCCATGCTTCTTTGATATCTATTTCTAATAGATATGGTTCTATTCCTTGACGTGTTTTATTAATTACTTCTTTTAGAATGTCGTGGGCTTTTTTTAGTAAACCGATGCTTCTTGCACTTGTTAGATAATTCATATCTGTTGTTTCTATTTTATCAATGTTAAATAAGTATTTTATTTTGTTTTTTAAATCTTCTATTCCTATATTATATTCTGCACTTATTTTAACAATGTTTTCATGGTTAATGTCTTCAATATTGCTAGGTAAGTCTATTTTATTTAAAACAATTATACTTGTTTTGTTTTTAATTAATTCTAATAAATATTTATCTTCTTCAGTTAATTGTTCATTGCTATTTAGGATAAGTATTATTAGGTCACTATTTTCTATAACTTCTTTGCTTTTGTTTACTCCAATTTGTTCCACAATATCACTTGTCTCTCTTATTCCTGCAGTATCAATTAGGTGAATAGGAATGTTATCTATTTGAATAGTTCCTTCGACAATATCTCTTGTTGTTCCTGCAATATTGGTTACTATTGCTTTGTTTTCTTCTAAGAGTGTATTTAGTAAACTGCTTTTTCCAACATTTGGCCTACCTATTAGACATACTTTTATTCCTTCGGTTATTATTTTCCCATTTTCGCTTTGAGTTATTGTATCTTCTAGGCTTTTGTTTACTTCTTTTAGAATTGGTAATATTTTTTCATTGTTAATAACTTCGATATCATCGTATTCTGGGTAATCAATGTTTACTTCAATATTAGAGATTACTTGAATTAGTTTATCTCTTAGAGATATTATCTTATTTGAAACATTACCACTTAATTGGTTGATTGATAGTTTTCTGGATGTTTCTGTTTTGGCTTCGATTAGATTCATGATACCATCGGCCTCGATTAGGTCAATTCTTCCATTTAAAAAGGCTCTTTTGGTGAATTCTCCTGGTTCTGCTAGACGAATACCTTTTTGAATAAGTAATTCTAATACTTTATTAGTTGTGGATATACCTCCATGGCAATTTATTTCAACAATGTCTTCTTTGGTATAGGTTTTAGGACTTTTCATGATGCTTATTAGGACTTCATCTATTATTTCTTCTTTGTTTACTATATGTCCATAGTGAATGGTGTGAGTATTTACTTTGGTTAAATCTTTTCCTTTAAATATTTCATTTACTAAAGTTATTGCTTCTTTACCACTTACTCTTATAATGGATATAGCTCCAATTCCTAAGGCTGTTGATATGCCCACGATTGTATCATTCATATTGTCAGTCCTTTCTTTTTTTCCTAGTAGTATACCATATTTTGTTTATTTAGAAAAGTATTTTTAGATTTCATAATATTTTCTTTTTTTTACTTTTGGTAACTCTTTTGATGGAGTGTAGTTATAGATTAATGAGGCTATCATGGTAACAAAACTTTCTTTATTGTTTGAACAAATTTTTTTTTCAAGATTTATTCCTTTTTCCTGGCATAGGTCTTGGAAGTATTCTTCGTTGATGTTTTCAAATATTGGATTAGAATAATTATATTTTTTGCTATTTTTTTCACAATATGTATATTTGGTTTCAAATTTTGTTATTTTTTGTTCTTCTTCTAAATTTTCTATTATTTTATTTATTAAATCTTCTTTGATGTAGTTAAAAGCTTTTTCAGTTTCATTTTTTTTTGTTATTTTTATTATGTGATTTTCACATAGTTGGTCTAAATATTTTTTAAATTCTTTGTTTATTTCTATTTTACTCATTTTTTTACTCCTATTTTGTTTTATTTTTTAGTTTACTAGATATGAGTTGTTGAACTTGTTCATCTATTTTTCTTTGTTCTTCTTCGTTTATTTTATTTAATATGGTATTCTTATCATATTGTTTGATTCTTTGTTTTATTGATTCATTGTCTTGTTTAGTGGAAAATGAAGATTTTTTTTCTAATATCATTATGATTCCATAGGTGTTATTTTCTAAGTACTCACAGATTATTCTTGCTTGTGAGGAGTTAGAATTAGGTCTTATTCTTTTTATTTTACGATATGGGATATCTTTTTGGTAAGTACTTTTTAATGGAATGTTATCTTCTTTTATTTTGATTAGAAGAGAGTAGATATCTTTTAATGTTTTTTGTTCTTCTATGGTATCTATATCTTTTAGGATGTTATTTGATAGGTAAATTATTTTATTTTTATGATTTTTATAATCAAAATAGGTATCTTTTGGTTCTTCTTCTAAGGTTTCTTCTTTTTCTTTTAGATGGCTAAATAGTTCATATAGGATGTCAATATTTTCTTTTACTACTTGTTTATCATCTTTTTCTAATTCATTTAATAGTGATGTTTCTTCTTCGATTTCTTCTTTTAAGATACTGCTTAATATGACAATGGTATTTGTTTTGTTTGAATTGTTTCCATATATGTTATTGTTTATTAATACATCAAGTTTTTGAATTTTTTCTTCAATTGTTGGTAATTTATCAATTTCGTTAATAAAGATTTGTTTTGCTATGTCGAATGTTAGGGAAAATCCATCTTCAATTAGGTCTTTTTTGCTTGGGATGTCTTTTAAAATTTCTTCTCTGTTAATTTGTTTAATGGTATTTTCTTCTATATATTTTAATATTTGCTCATATTCTTCTTTGGTTAGGGTTATAGTTTCAATGATGGTATTTAATATGCTTGGGTCTATGTTATATAGTTGGTTTTTTTGTAAGATGGTTTTGAAGTCTTCTAGAATGTTTATGTCTTTAATAATTAAGGATTCCTTTGTTTGAAGGGAAATTTTTTTTAAATATTCTAAAAGGGCATTTACTTCAATAAGATAGTCTTCTATTCCTTCTGTTCCAATTTGTTTATATGCTATATAGATTTCTTGGGCATTTTTAACGGATTTGTTGTTTTGAAAATCTGGTATGATTTTCGTAAATATGGAATTTAATAAGTTTGTGTTGTTTTTATCTAATATGCTAAGTGGCGCGGTTGTGTATATTTCTAAGAATTTTTCGATATTTTCTTTCAGTTCTTGTTTTTGAGTTTCTTTTGTTATTATTTCTTCTATTTTGTTAATAAGAAAACTTTTCATTTATTTTTCACCTACCTTGATTAAATTATACTATTGATAGTTGTTTTTGACAAGGCAATTTGACAGAAAAAAAGAAACTATTTTGTTTCTTTTGGTTTAATGACAACGCATCTATTTGGTTCTTCGCCAGTACTTTCTGTGTATACGTATCGATTATTGGATAAGGCTTCATGAATTATTCTTCTTTCATATGAATTCATACTATCTAATTTAGCTTCAATTTTAGTTTTAGATACTTCTTTAGCGGTGTTTCTTGCTAGGTATTCTAATGATTTTATTCTTTTTTCTTTGTAGTTTTCAACGTCTAAGATAATAGATATTTTTTCTTCTAAGACATTATATACCATTTGTTTGATAAGGCTTTGTAAAGCGGTAATGGTACGACCATTTTTACCTATAAGAATTGCATTGTTGTCTGAAAATATTTTGATAGATATTGATTCATCTCTTTTTCTTACTTCTAGGTTGATGTTTACTCCCATAAGTTTTGTTATTTCATTCAATGTGTCTTTGATAAAGTCTACTACTTCATCTTGTTTAATTACTTTAACTACAACTTTTTTTTTAACAATACCTTTTGTTTCTTCTAGGACTTCCACAATAAGATTTTCTCTTACGGTATTTAATTCGTTTACGGCTTTGTTGATGGCTTCCTCTTTATTCTTTCCTTCGTACATGTACGATTTCATTTTTTATACCTTCTTTCTTTTAACTATTTCATTTTGCACGATTGTGAACAAACTTAATGTTATCCAATAAATTGCTATTGCAGTTGGTAGGGTAATGGATGCTATGGCTATAAATAATAACATAAAATAAATAGTAAATTTCATTTGATTTGCCGCTTGAGTTGATTGGTCTTTTAATGTATTTTTAAATGAGAAATAGGTAGTACCAATAATAAGGATAATTAAAATTATGTAGTAATAATTGCCATTTGCAATACCGACTGAGGGGTTAGTTCCCATTTGAAGGGATAAGAATTTTTTTTCAAATATTGCTGGGACACGGTTGATAGCTTCAAGGAAAGCAAAGAATAATGGTAATTGGATAAGAGCAAGTAGACAACCTGATGCAGGTGAGATATTATATTTTTTATATATTATCATTAGTTCTTGAGCTTTTTGCATTTGGCTTTCACGATCTAGTTTATCAGCATATTTTTTTTCTAGTTTGTCTAATTCAGGTTTTGCTTTTTTCATATTTTCAGATTGTACTGCAGTTTTATTTGTAATAGGATAGGCAATTAAACGAATAATTAGGGTTGCTATAATGATTGCGAGACCATTGTTTTTAACTAATTTACCTATTTGAATTATTGCCCAAGCTAGTGGTTTTACAAATATTGAAGTCCATAGTCCTTCATAGCCTCCATCTGTTGGTTTGAAATTATCACATGTAGGTAGTTTGGTTATATCTTTGTTATTTTCTTTATATAGTTTGATAGCATTTTCATTAGTTGGTTGACAAAGGATGTTTTCTGTTAATGACTGTCCTGTTTCTTTATTGACTATTGTTTTTTTATCATCACCTTTTAAGTATTTTGTACATCCTGTTAATAAAAATAATGATAATACTATAATTACTATTTTTTTATTTTTTGTCATTTTTTTCTCCTTCTACTTTATTGAATAGGTTAATTAATTCAGTTTGCATTTTAGAATAATCAATATTTTTTACCCACTCTCTTACTATTATAACATAATCATAGGATTTTGGTATAGATATTTTGTTATTGTCAATAATACTTTTTGTTTGTCGTTTGATTTTGTTGCGGGTAACGGCATTTCCTATTTTTTTAGGAACAGAGATGCCATAGTAGTTTTTTTCTTGATTAGGTTGATAGAAAATACTAAAATATTTATTTTTAATAGCATTTCTTTTATTTATTATTTTAGAAAATTCGTAACTTTTTTTAATTATTTCTGTTTTTTTCATAAGTTCCTCCTATAAGAAAAAAGCCACTTAAAAGATTAGTGGTTTAAGCACATAATTTTTTACGGCCTTTTGCTCTTCTTTTGTTTAATACTTTTCCTTCAATACGAGCAAAGAAACCATGTTTTTTCTTTTTATTTCTATTATTTGGTTGAAAAGTTCTTTTCATTATTACACCTCCAAAGTTCTTTTTTTCATATAAAATGCTATTTTATTATATAGGTGTTTTATTTTAAAGTCAATAAAAATTTTTATTTTATCTATTTTTTATGAACATTTATATATTTCTGCAGTTTCTTCATAATCTTTTTTGATGCTTTCCATAGTCATTTTTGATTTTTCTTTGTTGTATTCATTTGCTAAATCTGATTCTTTTTTTATTGTTATTGTTTTATCATTTATAGTTACTTTACAATTGGTATACCCATATTGTTCTACACCATCACATTTTTTATTATATTTTTCTTTTTTTCTGTCTAAGTCTTCTTTATTACTAAATGTGTATGTTTCTATTTCATAATATCCTAATAGTTTACTTCCTTCTTTGTTAAAGTCATGTATAATTTTTTTTTGATATTTTATTTTAGCATTTTCTTCACTGGTGTTCATTTCATTTAATGTAAGATTTTCTTCTCTTATACATTCATATTTGTTAGTATAAGATATTTGATTGTCTTTTTCCTTATTTTTATCTTTTTTTTTTCGTTGCAAGCTGTTAGCATAAATAAGGTACTACATAGTAATAATATTTTTTTCATTTTTAATTTCTATTTTATTATAATTATATCAATATATTTTTTTTATTACAAGGAAAATTGTAATATTTGATATTTATTTACTTTTATGGTACAATTAAATGGGAGGGATGTGTTTGTTTATGAAAATAAATGTTAATGATAATTTTGATATGAATACTTTTAATACTTTTATTGATAATCCTAGTTTAATTAGTGATTATATTAATAGTTATGAGAAGATTATTAAAGATGTTGAGGATTTAAAAAATAAGGATATTAGTGATATAGAATACTATGATAAATTTAATTCTATATTTAGGGTAGTGGATTATACCAAATTTTCAATTGAGGCTTTGGATAATATTTTGGGTAATTATGGTTCAGTGTTTGTTAATTTGGATATATCTAGGCTTATTGATAAGAAGAATGTTATTGATGAAAAGATATGGTTAAATACTCCTGTTTATATTAAAAAGGATGTGTTAAAAAAAGGTGTTAAAAATACTAGTTACGGTTTTATTTTAAATATGGAAGAATTTATTAAATTGCAAAAGGAAAATAAAATGATATTATTTACTAGGGAGTGTAATAGATTATTTAGTAATAAGGGTATAGATTTTAATTATTATGATGTTACTGATATGTATTTTTATGATATATTTGATAAATTTTTTGGTATTTGTGATTTTCAACATATAGATGGGGATAATTTAAATAATGTTTGTAGTAAATATTTAAAATTTGTTAGGGCAAATAGCTATAGTCTTATAGATGAGGCTGTAGGCAAATATAATATTCGTTTTAAAAGAAATTTAAATTGTTTAAGAGAATATTTTGTTATTAGTAAGGAAAAAATTGTATATTTTGAGAATGTTATTGATAAAATTGATGATGTTTTAGATAATAAAAATGATGATGTTAAGAAAAAAGTTTTATTTTGTTAATTATGTTTATTAATAATTAACTTTTTTTTATTTTTAAAACAGCATAGCAAAGGCATAAAAAAATTTAAAATAGTATTTAAAATGGAAGAATTTTGGTGTATAATAGTTTTAAGAATAGAAATCGGGTGATTAGATGTTTAAGAGGATACTTGCTATTAGTAAAAATTATGCATTGGTTGAAATTGATAGTTTAATTAGCGAAGATTTACTTAATTATTATGTTGTTTTTATTGATAATGAAAAAAAATTTCTTGGTGAGATAAATGAGATAGATGGAAATAGGGTTAAGATTACTTTTTTAGGAGAATTTATTGATAATAGGTTTATAAGTGGTATTATTAGAAAACCTAGTTTAACTTCTAATATTAGAATTATTAATGATATTGAACTTAATGAGTTAATGGGGACTGTAGATGATAAGAATATGATTCTTGGTTTATCTCCTTTATATAATAATCATCCAATTAATATAGATATTAATAGTATGTTTAGTAATCATAGTGCTATATTTGGTAACACAGGAAGTGGTAAAACATATGGAGTTGCTAGAATTTATCAGTCTTTATTTGATAGAAATGATATTATTCCTTTTAATGCTAATATTTTTATATTTAATTCCACGAATGAATATCATAATTCTTTTTCTTCTATTAATAAGTTTAATATTAATTATAATTATAAGATGTATACAACTAATACTAATAATAAGGACAGTTTAATTATTAAATTACCTCTTTGGCATTTAACTGTTGATGATTATGCTAATTTACTTGATGTTTACGAATATTCACAGATTAATATTATAGAAAAGATGTTATCTTATGTATGTACTTTTGCTAAGAATGATGAGTATTCAATAAGATATAAGAACCATTTAATAGCTTCTGCGATTATATCAGTTATGTATACGAATCAAACGGCTTTTAGAATAAGAGATCAAATATTTAATATTCTTAGTACTTGTAGTACAAATGATTTAAATTTAGATTATGAAATTCCTGGTGTTGGATATACTAGAACTTTTAGAAAATGTTTTGATATTGATAGTCAAGGAGAATTTGTTGAGAGATTACTTGTTTCTAAATACGTAGAACAGTTTGTTGATAACGATACGAAATGGAATGAGGATTATACTCCTATATATTATACATTAGAGGATTTAGAGGTGGCTTTAAACTTTACTTTAATTAGTGAGGGGTTACTTTTAAATGAGAAATATTATGCGGAGGCTATCGCTTTAAAGGTAAAGTTGCATTCTATTATTAATAGTTCTTATCATAAGTTTTTTGATTATGGTAGATTTGTTAGTTTGACTGAATTTATTACTGATATTGTGGTAAATAATGAAAATAAGAGATGTCAAATAATTAATTTTGTCTTAGAAGATGTGGATGATAGGTTTGCTAAAGCTTTAACTAAGGTTTATTCAAGATTATTTTTTAAGTTTGCTAGAAGTTTGCCTCAGCGAGGGACATTTCCTATGCATATTTTATTGGAAGAAGCCCACAGATATGTGCAAAACGATGCGGATACTAGGACTTTAGGTTATAATATTTTTGAGAGAATTGCTAAGGAAGGTAGAAAATATGGAGTAATTTTAGATTTGGTTACTCAAAGGCCTACAGAATTATCTGAGGCAGTAATTTCTCAGTGTAGTAACTTTTTGATTTTTAAGATTAATCACCCAACAGATTTAGATTATATTGGTAAAATGGTTCCTAATATTACGGAGGATATAATTGAAAAGCAAAAAAGCCTGCAGTCTGGAATATGCGTGGCGTTTGGTAAGATGATGAAGTTACCTATGATAGTTAAGATGGAACTTCCTAATCCTCCTCCTAGCTCTGCAAATGCTGATGTGTATGATAAATGGATGTTTAATTTAAAAGGTGGAAAATAGTTCATCTTTTTTTTTATAAATTGAGTGAAAATAAAGTTATCCACAGTAAAATGTGGAATAAATTTGTAAATTGTTGTCGATTTGTGTAAAATTTTGACACTTTTTGGGTACTATACACAAGAAATAAGCAAAGTTATCCACAAAATGAATGAGTTTTCCACAGGTGGGGATGGGTGTTGATAAAAAATATACACATAAAATTTTTTGTGTGTTTTTGTGGAAAAAAGAAGAAAGCCTTATAAAATATATAAAAAACAAGTGAATTTTCTTGTGGAAAAACTGGTGATTACTAGTATTTTAAAAAAAATTCTTTTCATTTTCCACATTATAGTGTAAAATAAAGGTAGAAATCCCCAAATAAGGAGTAATAGTTATGGATACATTAGTAATTTGGAATAGTTTTTTAGAAAAAATTAAGGAACAGGTTTCTTCTTTATCTTATGAAACTTGGTTCAAGGATACGAAGTTAGTTAGTTTAGATAACAATACTGCGACAGTTATTGTCCCTATGAACTTGCATAAGAAGCATTTAAAAGAAAATTATATTTCTTTAATGGAAGATATTTTTAATAGTATTACGGGGACTAATTTTACTTTTTCTTTTTTGTTAGAAGACGAGTATGAGACAGAAACTGTAGTTGAGGATGTTGATGTTGGAGTACCTAAGTATCATAGAGAGGATGCTAATTTAAAGCCTAATTATACTTTTGAATCATTTATTATTGGTGAAAGTAATAAATTTGCATATACGGCAGCATTGTCAGTAGCAGAAAAGCCTGGTAAAGCTTATAATCCTTTGTTTTTGTATGGTAAAAGTGGCCTTGGTAAAACACATTTGATGCATGCAATAGGGAATTACATTATAAATAATACTAATTTAAAGGTTTTATATGTTACTAGTGATGATTTTGTTAATGACTTTATTAGAGTAGTGCGCAACAAGGATAAGGAAAATTTTGAGTTAATTAATACTTTTAAAGCAAAATATAGAAATGTTGATGTTTTAATGATTGATGATATCCAGTTTTTAGAAAATGCCGCGGCTACACAACAAGAGTTTTTCCACACATTCAATGAATTATATAATTCTAATAGGCAAATAATTATTTCTTCCGATAGATCGGTTAATGATTTAAAATTACTTGAAGATAGGCTTAGAACGCGTTTTGCTTGTGGACTTACCGCTAATATTTTTCCACCTGATTTGGAATTAAGTAAGAATATTATAAAGAAAAAGATAATGTATCAAGAATCCGCTAAAGACATACCAGAAGATGTAATTGATTATATTGCTAATAGTTTTAGCACTGATGTTAGGTCTTTAGAAGGGGCTATTACTAGGGTATTTGCTTATTCTTTAATGATGGGGCATGGAGAAATTACTTTAGATGTTGCAGTTGATGCTTTAAAAGATCAAATGATTAAATCTTGTAATTTTAAGAATGATATACACCGTATTCAAATGGTGGTAAGTGATTATTTCCACATAAAAGTGGAAGATTTAAAAGGAAAGAAAAGGTCTAAGTCGATTGCTTTTCCTAGACAGATAGCAATTTACCTGTGTAGAACTTTAACTAATGAATCTTTTCCTAGAATAGGTGGTTACTTCGGTGGAAGAGATCATTCAACGATAATGCATTCTTATGATAAAATAAGTGTTGATATTAAAAAGAATGAGCAAGTTAAGGAAATAATAAAAGATATTAAAAAAACTTTATCTAATTAAATTGTGTAAAGTTATTTGACATTATGCACAGGAAAAAGTGTTAAAAATCCTTATAAAATAAGAGATAGCAAAGTTATCCACAGTTATCCACAATATAATCATTAATAATAAATAAAAAAAAATAAAGAAAGAAGGTATATTATGAAATTTATTATAAAAAAAGAATATTTAATTGAAGGGTTAAATAATGTTTCAAAAGCAATTTCTTCAAAAAATTTAATTCCTATATTAGCTGGGATTAAGTTTGAATTAAAAAAGGATGGCCTTTATTTAAGCGCTAGTGATACTGATATTTCAATACAGTCATTTATAAGTAATGAAAAAATTAGCGAAGTAATTGAGTTGGGTAGTATCGTTATATATGGGAAGTATATTGTGGAAATAATTAGAAAGTTACCTAATGTGGATATCTCTATTGAAGTTTTAGATGGTTTTAAGATGTTGATTAATACAGATAATTCTTCATTTAATTTAAATGGAATAAATCCTAATGAATTTCCTAATTTATATTTAGAAGAAACAAAGGAACCCATTATTTTGAAAAATAGCGAGTTAAAGGCTTTAATTAGTAAAGTAGCATTTGCTACTTCACCTAGTGAGAGTAGACCAATTCTAACTGGAATTAATTTTATTATAAATGGTGATAATTTAGAAGTTCTTGCTACTGATTCGTATCGTTTGGCTAAATATAGTATAAACATTGATAAATTTAATAGTAATTCAGTTAATTTAGTAATACCATGTAGAAATTTATTAGAATTGATTAAAATTATTGATGATAATGGAGAAATTGAGATGCATTTATTTAACAATAAGGTGTTATTTAAATATAAAAATATTTTATTTCAGTCAAGATTATTAAGCGGAACTTATCCTACTAATTCTAGTGTCATTCCTTCTAATTTTGAAATACAAATAGATGTTAATGTTAATGTACTATATGAGATGATAGATCGTGCAAGTTTGTTAACTAGTGATAAGGATAAAAATACAATTAAGTTAATGCTTAATAAAAACGAATTAGTCATTTTATCAAATAGTCCTGAAATAGGAAAGGTTGAAGAAAAACTTAGTTTGATAACAGACAAGGAAATTGATATATCATTTAGTTCTAAATATATGATGGAGGCTTTGAGAAGTTTTGAAGCTGAAATGGTTACTATTTGTATGAATAATGATATTTCTCCAATTGTTATTAAATCAACAGATGAGAATAATTTAGTTCAATTATTATTGCCAATTAAGACATATTAGTTGAGTTTAGGCCAAAAAAGTGAATTTTTTGGTTTTTTTTCGACATAATTCGACAAATTTCGACAATATTTTTGTGTTAGAGTACAAGCCATATATATTTTTATATATATGTTTGGAGGTGATATAATGGATTATTTTATTACGAAGGATACATTACTTATTATGCCAATTACAAAGACACAGACTAAGATATTAGAAAATGAAAATGTTATGTTGGTTGATTCTAAGACATTTAAGATAGTAAATGATAATTGTAAGTTATATGGAAGTACTTATTTGAATAGAGTAGAATTTAGTAAAACAATACTTAATTGTAGATGCAAAATGCCTATAATTTTAGATAATGAAGGAAATATAATACTTTTTCCTACAACTTCTAAGCGTCAAGATCATTGTACATGGTTAAATTATAATAATATTAAGTCTTATAAAAAACAAGGTTATAGTGATGTGGTAATTACATTTTTAAGTGGTATTAAGATTGCTATTAATATGTCATATTATACATTTGAACGCCAAATAAATAAATGTCATAGATTAAAATTAGACTATTTAGAAAAAAAAATATTAAATGTATATAAAAATGCTAGATAAAACTGGCATTTTTTTTTCATATGTGATATAATTTGGGTGGGTATGATTGGGGATACTAAGTAATGAGAAAAGGTGAAAAAATGAGCATAAAATATAATTTATAATGTACATAAAGAAATTAATACTTAAAAATTACCGCAACTACGATAATTTAGAGTTAAAATTTAATCAAAATTTAAATATAATTATAGGAAATAATGCTCAAGGTAAAACAAATATACTTGAATCCATTTATTTACTTGGTATCACAAGATCGTTTTTAACCACTAATGATAAGAATTTAATTAAAATGGGATGTAATAATTGTAAAGTAAAGGCATCTGTTTTAGTTATGAATCGTTCAAAGAATTTAGAAGTTATTATCAGTGAAATAGGTAAAAAAGTTAAAATTGATAATAAGGAGGTTTCTAAGTTTAGTGATTATGTAGCTAAATTTAATATAGTAATATTTGGTCCACATGATTTAAAATTAATAAAGGATATTCCTAATGTTAGAAGGCATTTTTTAGATGTTGAATTAAGTCAATTAGATACGATGTATTTAAGGAAAATAAAGGAATTTAATATTGTTTTAAAGAATAGAAATGAATATTTAAAGTATGTTAAATTGGGTGGTAAATGCAATTTAAATTATTTAGATATTATTAATGAAAAATATGCTTCTTTGTGTGTTTATATTTATTTTAAAAGAAAAGAATTTATTGATAAAATTAATAAATATATTGCAGATATTTATGAGAAAACTGGAAATTATAAAGGTCTTAATTTAAGATATAGTTCTAATGTTTTTTTAGAGTATGATAATGAAGATGATTTAAAAGCAAAGTTTTTAAAAAAAATTAATGATAATATTAATAAAGAAATTAATTATGGAAGTAGCATATTGGGAGTAAGGCGTGATGATTTTTCTTTTTATTTAGGTGATAAAAATTTGATTAATTATGGATCTCAAGGTCAGCAAAAATTGGCTATTTTGTCTTTAAAATTAGCGGAAATAGGCATATTCAAAGAGGTTAAGGGAGAAAATCCAATATTATTACTTGACGATTTATTTGGTGAGTTAGATATTAAGAAAAGGAATAGTGTTATTAGGTATATCAGTAATGATATTCAAACGATAATAACCACGACTGATGTGAATAGAATAGATAAAAAATTAGTAAGTAATTCTAAAATTTTTAAAATTTCAAACGGAAAAGTAGAGGAGGAAAAGAAATGAATGAACATGTTAGTCAGCATTATGATGCATCTGATATTCAAGTATTAGAAGGATTAGAGGCAGTTAGAAAAAGGCCTGGTATGTATATTGGAACTACTAGTTCAAGAGGGTTACATCATTTAGTATGGGAGATTGTGGACAATGCTATAGATGAGGCTTTAGCGGGTTACTGTGATGATATTGAAATTATTATAAATAAAGATAATTCAGTTACTGTAAAAGATGATGGACGTGGTATTCCTACTGGTATACATCCTAAAACAGGGATTTCTACTGTTGAGACGGTTTATACTGTACTGCACGCAGGTGGTAAATTTGGTGGAGGAGGATATAAAGTATCTGGTGGATTACATGGTGTAGGTGCTTCTGTAGTAAATGCACTTAGTTCTTGGGTTGAAGTTACGGTATATCAAAATGGTAAAGTTAATTATATTAAATTTGAAAATGGTGGACATACAGTGGCTCCTATGAAGGTAATTAGTGATTGTAGTATTGATAGAACTGGAACAACTGTTACTTTTAAGCCGGATCCTGAAATATTTAAGGAAACTACAGTGTTTGATTATGATATATTAAGACAAAGGGTTCGTGAGTTAGCTTTTTTAAACAAAGGACTTAGAATTATATTATGTGATGATAGATATGGTAAAAAGGAAGAATTTTTGTATAATGGTGGAATAAGAGAATATGTAGAACTATTAAATAAAGCAAAAACGCCAATACATCAAGAAATTATATATAGTGAAGGTTGTGAAAATGATGTAACTATTGAAGTTGCTCTTCAATATAATGAAGGATATAATACCTCAATTTATTCATTTGTTAATAATATAAATACACCAGAAGGTGGTACACATGAAGATGGTGTTAAGATGGCTCTTACTAGAATTATTAATAATTATGCTAAGAGTGTAAAAATGCTTAAGGATAATGATGATGGTTTAATGGGTGAAGATGTAAGAGAAGGTCTTACTATGATTATATCTGCGAAAGTTCCTGAACCACAATTTGAAGGACAAACGAAAACTAAATTAGGTAATAGTGAAGTTAGAAAGATAGCAAACAATGTATTTTCTAAAGGTTTTGAAAGATTTTTGTTAGAAAATCCAGATTCTGCTAAGATAATAATTGAAAAAGCTATGACTGCTGCTAGAGCTAGGGTGGCTGCTAAAAAGGCAAGAGAATTAACTAGAAGAAAAAGTGATTTAGATGTTGTTAATTTTGGTGGAAAACTAGTAGACTGTAAGGATAAAGATCCTGCTGTATCAGAGATATTTTTAGTCGAAGGTGATTCTGCAGGTGGTTCTGCTATAAAAGGTAGAGATTCTATGACTCAAGCTATTTTACCTTTACGTGGTAAGATACTTAATGTTGAAAAAGCTAGATTAGATAGAGCTTTAAGCAATGAAGAAATTAGGACTATAATTACTGCTTTTGGTACAGGGATAGGTTCTGAGTTTAATTTAAGTAAATTAAGATACCATAAGATTATTATTATGACCGATGCTGATGTTGATGGTTCTCATATAAGAGTATTGTTACTAACTTTGTTTTATCGTTTTTTTAAGCCTATTGTAGAAGCAGGTCATGTATATGCGGCACAGCCTCCATTGTTTTGTATTAAACATGGTAAAACAATTAAATATGTATTAAATGAAGAAGAAAAAAATAATTATTTGCAAACTTTACCTCAAAATGTGAAGCCTGAGATTACAAGAATGAAAGGTTTGGGGGAAATGGATCCAGAAGAGTTAAATGATACTACAATGGATATAAATAAGAGAGTATTAAGAAAAATAACGATTGAAGATGCTATTTTAGCTGATGAGATGTTTACTAAATTAATGGGTGAAGAAGTAGAACCTAGAAGGAAATTTATTGAAGAAAATGCTGATTATTCAATAAATGTAGATGCATAGTGAGGTGAGAATAATGGATCATAGTAGAGATAGACTAGAAGAAAATAATATAGTTAATGAAATTAGTACATCTTTTATGGAATATTCTCTTAGTGTTATAAAAGCGCGTGCTTTGCCTGATTTAAGAGATGGGTTAAAGCCTGTGCATAGAAGAATATTATATTCGATGTATGAATCTGGTTATACTCCAGATAAAATGCATAAAAAAAGTGCTAGAATAGTTGGGGATGTTATTGGTAAGTATCATCCTCATGGTGATTCGTCTATATATGAAGCAATGGTTAGAATGGCACAAGATTTTAGCTATCGTTATATTTTAGTAGATGGTCATGGTAATTTTGGTAATATTGAAGGGTATGGAGCCGCTGCAATGCGTTATACTGAATCAAGATTGTCTAAAATTTCGTTAGAATTACTTAAAGATATTAATAAAAATACAGTAGATTTTGTGGATAACTTTGATGGTTTAGAAAAAGAACCTTTGGTTTTGCCTTCAAGGTTTCCTAATATATTAGTTAATGGTACGATGGGTATTGCTGTTGGTATGGCAACAAATATTCCACCTCATAATTTAGGCGAAGTAATAGATGGATGTGTTGCATATATTGATAATCAAGATATTGATACAGCGGGTTTAATGAATTATATTAAAGGCCCTGATTTCCCTACAGG
>HF996799.1:0-22059 GCA_000432575.1 Clostridium sp. CAG:762 | reverse complement strand
TACAGGTGGAATTATATTAGGTAATAAAGGTATTAGGCAAGCTTATGAAACTGGTCGTGGTACTATTATTATTAGAAGTAAAGCTAATATTGAGGAAAAGAATGGTAAGCACTATATTGTAATTGATGAGGTTCCTTATGGTGTAAATACTGCTGAATTGAAGAATAAGGTAGCAGATTTGGTTCATACTAAGGTAATTGAAGGTATTTCTGATTATCATACTGATTTAAAAGATGGTATTAAAATTACTATTACTTTGAAGAAAGATGCTAATCCTCAAGTAGTGTTAAATAAATTGTATAAGCATACACAATTTCAAGTTAATTATGGAATAATTTTTCTAATGTTGGATGGAATTGTTCCTAAAACGTTAGGTTTAAAGGATATAATTTCTAAGTATATTGATTATCAAAGAGAAATCATTGTTAGAAGAACAAAATTTGACTTAGATAAGGCAGAGAAAAGAGTTCATATATTAGAAGGTTTAAAGATTGCTCTTGATAATATAGATGAAGTTATAAAAATAATTAAATCTTCTAAGAGTGATGAAGAGGCTAAAAATCAATTATCTTCTAAGTTTGGTCTTGATAATATTCAATCTGAAGCTATTTTAGAAATGAAATTACGTAGGTTAACAGGATTAGAAAGAGATAAAATAGAAAAAGAATTAGATGAATTACTTAAATTAATAGAAGAGTTGAGAGCGATTTTAGCAAGTAATGAAAGGATTTTGAAAATAATTAAGGATGAGTTATTACAAATTAAACAAAAGTTTGCTGATGAGAGAAGAACAAAAATTGATATGACCTCAATTGATTATATTGATGATGAGTCTTTGATACCTGAAGAGAATATTGTTGTTACTTTAACTGGTAAGGGTTATATTAAGAGATTACCTGTGGATACTTATAAAACACAAAATCGTGGTGGTGTAGGTATTAGGGGTATGGGTACGAATGATGAGGATTATGTGGAAAACATGATTGAATCTAGTTCTCATGATTATATATTATTCTTTACTAATAAAGGTAAGGTTTATCGTATTAAGGGTTACGAGATACCAGAGTATGGTAGGCAGTCAAAGGGTTTACCAATTATTAATTTGTTAAATTTAGAGAAAAACGAGAAAGTTGCTGCTTTAATTAGGGTTGCTAATGATGAGGTAAGTAATAATTTAGTTTTTGCTACAAAGAGTGGTTTAATTAAGAGGACTGCAATTAGTGAATTTAATAATATTAGAAATAATGGTAAGAAATTTATTACTTTACGTGATGATGATGAGTTAATATCTGTGGAAAAGACTACTGGTGATAACGATATATTAATGGCATCTTCTAATGGTAGAATGGTTCGTTTTAACGAGAATTCTATTAGGGTTATGGGTCGTGGAGCAGCAGGAGTAAGAGGTATTAATCTAGAAGGTGGATATTTGGTTGGTATGTCTAAGGCTGTGGATAATCAACAAGTATTGGTTGTTACTGAAAATGGTTATGGTAAAAAAACTGATATTAGTGAGTATCGTATTACTAATCGCGGTGGTAAAGGTGTTAAGACTTTAAATATTACTGATAAGAATGGCTCAATTGTAGCATTTAAAACAGTAAATAGTAATAGTGATTTAATGATTATTACTAATGATGGTATTGTGATTAGGTTAGATATAGATAAGATTTCTACTATGAGTCGTGTAACTCAGGGTGTAAAGCTTATAAATATTAGAGAAAATCAATGTGTATCTTCAATAGCTGTTGTTGATAAAATAATTGAGGATTATTCTAATGTTAATAATGAAGTTACAAATAATGAGTAACTTCTTTTTTTTTTTGAAGAAATGTTTGTATTTTTTATAAAATGTACTTTATTTGTTACAAAAATTGTGGATAACTCATATTCCAAATACTAATTAAACATATTATTTACTTATATTAATGTGAATAAGAATAATTTTGTTATAAAATGAATGATTATATACTGTTAATATCAATGTTAATGTTTCACGTGAAACATAGGTGATAATTTAATACTAAATATAATGTTAATATCAAAATTGATGTTCCACGTGAAACATAGGTGATAACTAAATACTAAATATAGTATTAATATCAAAATTGATGTTTCACGTGAAACATGGGAGATAACTTAATACTAAATATAATGTTAATATCAAGATTGATGTTTCACGTGAAACATAGGTGATAACTTAATACTAAATATAATGTTAATATCAAGATTGATGTTTCACGTGAAACATAGGTGATATTTTAATACTAAATATACCGTTAGTGTCAATGTTAATGTTCCACGTAAAACATGTGTGATAACTTAATACTAAATATAGTGTTAGTGTCAAGGTTAATGTTTCACGTGAAACATGTGTGATAATTTAATACTAAATATAGTGTTAATACCAAGGTTAATGTTCCACGTGAAACATGGGAGATAACTTAATGCTAAATATAGTGTTAGTGTCAAGGTTAATGTTTCACGTGAAACATGTGTGATAATTTAATACTAAATATAGTGTTAATACCAAGGTTAATGTTCCACGTGAAACATGGGAGATAACTTAATGCTAAATGTACCGTTAGTATCAATGTTAATGTTCCACGTGGAACATAGGTGATATTTTAAATTAATTATGTAGACATAGAATAATTTAATATGGGTATTAATATTTTAGTGTGGATAAATTTTTATTTTTTTTTTATATAAATGGCTTGATTTATTTTTATAATTAATGTATATTATTTATTGATGCAACAATAATGTTGGAAATGAGTCAGGATCGGGAGATAGCAGCTATAACAACCTCTTATTGTGTGCATCTTTTTTATGGTAATGTGAATAAGTATTTTAATGCATTAAACAATCAAATGTTCTATAAGAAAAACATTTGACATATGATACATTTTTTGTTATACTATAGAGTTATATAGAATTGTAGTGGGTGGTAAGTTGTGGATAAATATTATATGAACTTAGCTATTAAGATGGCAAAGTTTGCTTATACGAGAAATGAAGTTCCTGTTGGTGCGATTGTTGTTAACTGTGATAATGATATGGTTACAAAGGGATATAATCAAAAAAATTCTTCTAAATTAATTACTAAGCATGCTGAGATAATAGCAATTGAGCGAATGTGTAAGGAAATTGGTGATTGGCGTTTAAGCAATTGTGTTTTATATGTAACATTAGAGCCTTGTTTGATGTGTATTGGTGCAATAATTGAATCTCGTATTAAAAAAGTAGTTATAGGATGTAATAATAGTCATAATCAAGATTTAATTGGCATATTGAGAAAAAATAATATTGAAGTTGTGGAAAATGTTTTGAGTAATGATTGTTCTATGATTTTAAAAGATTTTTTTAAAGCAAAAAGAAAATAATCTTTATTTTTGTGTTATAATTAATTTGAATGGAGGTTTGATAGTTTGAAATATTTGGCTTTATATCGTAAATATAGACCTTCTAGGTTTGAGGAAATATCTGGACAAGAAGGTGTAGTTGGTGTTTTAAAGAATGCTATTAAAACTGGACGTATTTCTCATGCTTATTTGTTTTGTGGTCCACGTGGAACAGGTAAAACTACTACGGCAAAGTTACTTGCTAAGATGGTTAATTGTACTAATCCAATTGATGGAGAGCCTTGTGGAAAATGCGAAAGTTGCTTGAGTATATTTAATAATACTAATGATGATATTATTGAAATTGATGCTGCTTCTAATAATGGCGTAGATGAAATTAGAGAGTTAAGAGATAAAATTAATTTAGTTCCAGCTAACTCGAAATATAAGGTTTATATTATTGATGAAGTGCATATGCTTTCTGTTGGAGCCTTTAATGCTTTGCTTAAAACCTTGGAAGAACCACCTAGTCATGTAATATTTGTTCTTGCTACTACTGAGACTTATAAGGTTCCACTTACAATTTCTTCTAGATGTCAAAAATTTAGATTTGATAAAATTACTGTGGATAACATAGTAAAAAGACTTGAAGAAATTTGTAATATTGAAAAAATAGTTGTTTCTAGTGATGTTTTGAATGAAATAGCGCGTTTAGCAGATGGCGGGATGAGAGATGCTATTAATTTATTGGATCAGCTTGTTAGTTATAAAGGTAATGATATAACTATAAATGATGTTTATGATATCAGTGGTGTCGTTTCTTATGAAATAATCTATGAATTATTATTAAGTAGTTATAATAGAGATGTGACATCAATAGTTAAAATATTAGATAATATTAACCAAAGTGGGAAAAATATTTCTAAGTTTATTGAGGAGGTTATATTATTTTTAAAAGATGTACTTGTTTATAAGAATACAACAGATTATTCTTTAATTTTAGAAAAACTTGATAAAGTTAAAGACATTAGTAACTTATATGATAATAAGTTGATTTATAGTTATGTTAATGAATTAAATAATGTACTTAATAATATTAAAAACTCTAGTTATCCTTTGCTTCTTTTAGAAGTTGCTTTGATAAGATTAGTTGATTTAGAAAAAAATAAGGAATCTGATTTAGAAAATTTAGAAAAAACTAATGTCAAGGAAAGTAAAAAAAATGTAAAAACAGAGAAAAATACTAGTAATGAGTTATTAAAAAATGATATAATAAAGGGAGATAGTTCTTCTAAATTATCTAGTGAAGACTTGGAGTATATTGAGTATTTAAAGGAGGTTAGGGTAAATAATGCTTTTGTAAGTGCAAATAAGAGTTTGCTTAACAAATTTAAAGAAAAATGGGCTTTTGTGTTTGAGTATTTGACAAATGACAAATATGAGAATATTGTGGGATTACTTAAGGATGTTAATATAGTTGTGGCAGGAAGGGAAAATTTAATATTTCAGTCGAAATTTTCTTCAATAGCGACATCTTTGAATAATCAAAGTGAATTATTAAGTGAATTATTAAATGAAATATATGGTGTTAATTATAAAGTTATTGTACTTAGCAATGATGAATGGGATTATGAGAAAAAGAAATATATTGATAATTTGAATAATAAATATGTATATAAAATGAAGGAGGAAAAAAATAAGGCACAGAATAATGTTAAAAATGAAGAAAGTAGTAGTTTAGGTGTAAATGATTTAGTTAATATATTAGGGGCAGAGGTTATTGAATATAAGTAATTGAAGAAAGGAAGATGTTATTATGAATATGCAAGCAATTATGAGACAAGCTCAACAAATGCAAAGTGATATTATGAAAATACAAAAGGAGTTAGAAAAAACAGAATATGAAGGAAATTCTTCATTAGTTACTATTGTTTTGAATGGAAAAAAGGAAATGTTAAAGTTAACTATTAAAGATAAAGAGAATTTAAATAGTGATGACATGGATATATTAGAGGATATGATAGTTGTGGCATTTAATGAGGCTATGAAAAAAGTGGATGCTGACAAGGAAAAAAAGTTAAATAAATATCAAGGGTTAGCAGGTATGATGTAAAATGTATCCTAAAGATATTAAAAATTTAATGGAATGTTTTAAGTTATTACCTGGTATTGGTGAGAAAACAGCAGAAAGATTAAGTTTTTCTTTACTTAATTTTGATAAGGATAAATTAACTGAGTTTGCTGATTCAATTATTGGTATTAGAGATAACATTAAAAATTGTATGATATGTAACAATATAACTGATAAGGATATATGTTATATATGTGAAAATGAAAATCGTAAAAATGGTACAATTTTTGTTGTAGAAAATGCTAAAGATGTTATTTTGTTTGAAAAATTGGGTATTTATAAAGGCGAATATCATGTATTGGGTGGTTTAATATCACCACTTGATGGAATAAATCCTGAGGATATTAGTGTAGATAATTTAATTGAGAGGATTAAGAATGGAAAATATACTGAAATTATTGTGGCTTTGAAACCAAGTGTTGAAGGTGAAACAACAGTGCAATATATAAAGAAAATGCTTGAAGGATATGACATTAAAGTGAGTAAAATTGCTAGTGGAGTACCTATTGGTGCCGAGATAGAGTATATTGATCCTATGACTTTAGAGATGGCTTTGGAAGAAAGAAAATATTTATCATAATGGTAAAAATGTAACATAGTATTTATTAGGTGAATTATTATGTTAAAAAAAATATTTAGATTAGTTAAAAAAATTGTTGTTGCAGGTTTGGCAATATATGCTTATAATGTATTAGCAACTCCCATAAATGCGACAATTCCCATTAATTTTATAACACTTTTATCCGTGGCAATATTAGGCATGCCATGTTTAGCTGGTTTAATAATTTTAATGCTTATTTTTTATTAGTGGTGGTGATTTTATGTTGGATGATTACAAGGATGGACAAGTTATATTTTATAATGTACTTAGTATGGCAATAAAAAATAATAAAATATCACATGCTTATTTGTTTGAAAATAAAGGAAATGATAAATATGTAGAAATGATTTTGTCATTTGTTAAGGCCATTTTATGTCCACATAATTATTTTAATAATAAAAAATGCGGTGAATGCAAGCAATGTTTGAGAATTGAAGCTGGTAATTATCCTGAAATTAAAATTATTGAACCAGATGGTATGTGGATAAAAAAAGAACAATTAATGGAGTTACAGGAAGAATTTAATAAAACAGCAATAGAAGGTAGTAAAAGAATATATATAATTTTGGAATGTGAAAAATTAAATAAGCAAGCGGCTAATTCAATTTTAAAGTTTTTAGAGGAACCTAATGATGATATTATTGCTTTATTGGTTACAAATAATAAAGATTTAGTTTTAGATACAATTAAATCTAGGTGTCAAGATATATTAATTTTAGCCAATAATGAGCTGAAATTTGACTCATTAATGATTAATGATGTTTTAAGTTTTGTTAGAGTATTAGAAAATAAGAAAAGAGATACCATTATATATACTAAGCCTTTATGGCTTACTAAATTTAAGGATAGAAATAGTTTTATAAAGGCAATTGATATTATGATATATTTTTATAATGATGTTTTACTTTTTAATTTAGGTCGTGATTTAAAATATTTTAATGATTATTATGATGATGTTGCTAATATTAATGGTTCTGTTGATGAAATTATAAAAAAAATAGAAATTTTGATAGAAAATGAGTATTTAATTAGGTACAATTTAAATTTAAATTTACTTATTAATAAAATAATTATAGAATTTGGAGGTTAATATATGGGTGTTGTAGGAGTTACTTTAAGTGATAATGGGAAAATTTATTATTTTTATGATAATAACTTACGATTGAAAAAGAATCTTACAGTAATTGTAGAAACAGAAAAAGGTTTACAGTTTGGTAAAGTCGTTTGTTTTGTTGATCCTGAAAAGGTTGATAATAGAATTAAATATAAAAAAATAATTAGGATATCAACAAAAGCTGATTATTTGCAACATTTAAATAATTTGAAGGATGCAGGTCGTGCTGTTCAAAGATGTAATTATTTTGTTAATAAGAATAATCTTAATATGAATATTATGGATGCTTTTTATACTTTTGATAGGAGTCAGTTAATATTTCGTTTTATTGCTGATGATAGGGTTGATTTTAGACAACTTGCAAAAGATTTAGGCTCTGCTTTTAAGACAAGGATAGAACTTAGACAAATTGGAATTCGTGATAAGGCAAGGGAAATTGGAGGAATTGGTCCTTGTGGTAGAAAATTATGTTGTACAACATTTTTAACTGATTTTGATTCTGTGTCAATTAATATGGCAAAGAATCAGTCTTTGGCACTTAATCCCTCCAAGATAAATGGTAGTTGTGGTAGGCTTTTATGTTGTTTAAAGTATGAAGATGATAATTATTTGGATTATAAAAAGGGATTACCTGATGTTGGTAGTACTGTAACAACAGAAGCAGGGAAAGGAAAAGTAGTATCAGTGAATTTGTTTAAAAGAAAATATAATGTTTTTATAGAAGGTAATGGTATTGTTACTGTTGAAGTGGAGTAGTATGGAAGTTAAACATCGATTATTAAATTTTAGTAATAAAGTAATTTATCAAAACGACGATTGGTTTTTGTTTTCTTTAGATTCTTTATTACTTGCTAATTTTGTTACATTGAGAAAAAGTGATAAGAAAATACTTGATTTATGTACTGGTAATGCTCCAGTAGCAATGTTTCTCGCAATGAAGAGCAAAGCCTCGATTGTGGGTGTTGAGTTGCAAAAAGAGATATATGATTTAGGTAAGAAATCTGTTATAGAAAATGGTATGGACAAGCAGATTACACTTATTAATGATGATATTAGAAATATTAGTAAGTACTATGAAACAGACAGTTTTGATGTGATAACTTGTAATCCACCTTATTTTAAGTTTAATGATACAAAAATGGTAAATGAAAATAAAATTAAGTCAATTGCTAGGCATGAGATTATGTGCGATTTGGATAACATTTTAGAGATAAGTAAAAAAATGCTTAGAACAGGTGGTGTAGTTGTGTTAGTTTACCCAGTTTCTAGATTAATTGAAATTATATATAAAATGAAAGAAAATAATATAGAACCTAAAAAAATCCTAATAATTTATCCTAAAGAAGGAAAAAGTGCTAATTTATTATTAATTGAAGGAGTTAAAAATGGGAAATCTAGTTTAAAAATTATGCCTCCTTTATATATTCATAATGAAGATGGTAGTTATAAAGAGAATATTAGAGAAATGTTTCAGGAGTGATTTTATGTGGCAAAGTAGTTATGATGGGAGTCCAACTTTATATTTAATACCAACGCCAATTGGTAATTTAGAAGATATGACTTTTAGGGCAATTGAGATATTAAAAACTGTTAGTGTTATTTTTTGTGAAGATACGCGTGTTACTTTACAACTTCTTAATCATTTTGAAATAAAAAAGAAGTTAATCACTTTACATGACCACAATGAGGAAAAAGTAAAGGAAATATTGCTTAAATATTTAGAAAATGGTGAGAGTGTTGCAATAGTTACTGATAGGGGTACTCCAATTATTAGTGATCCAGGATATAAAACTGTAGCATATGTGATAGAGAAAGGTTATAATGTTGTGTGTTTACCTGGTGCTTGTGCTTTTGTTCCAGCGATTGTTACTTCTGGATTATCTACTGAGCATTTTGTTTTTTATGGATTTTTAAATAGTAACAGTACTAAGAGAAAAAAGGAATTAATGGAGTTAGAAAGTTTTCCTTATACTGTTATATTTTATGAAGCACCGCACAGAATAAAAAAAACTTTATGTGATATATATGAGATATTTGGTGATAGAGATATTTCTTTATCTAGGGAAATAAGTAAAAGGTATGAAAGTATTTACCATGGAAAGTTGTCTAATTTAATTCGTAGTGGTGTTGAAATTAAAGGGGAAATTGTTTTGGTAGTAGAAGGAAATAGTAATACTTTTATTGATAATGATATGTCTATAATAGAAATGGTAAATATTTATATTAGTAATGGTTATACTGTGATGGATGCAATTAAGAAAGTGGCTAAAGATACGGGTAGGAGAAAAAATGATATATATAAGGAGTATCATGGAGGTGTATTATGAAAATAGTTTTTGGGTTAGGCAATGTAGGAAGAGAGTATGAGAATACTAGACATAATATGGGTTTTATGTTTTTAGATTATTTATATCCTAATATTTCTTATAAAAAAAAGTTTGATGGAATGTATGCTGAAATTGTTATAGATAATGAGAAAGTTTTATTGGTAAAACCATGTAAGTATATGAATTTATCAGGAGAGGTAGTTTCTAGTTATATTAATTATTATAAAGTTGACTTGAATGATGTTTTTGTTATTCATGATGATTTAGATATGAATTTAGGAACTTTTAAGTTAACTTATAATCATTCTAGTGGAGGTCATAATGGAATAAAGAATATTTTTAATAATATTAATTCTAATAGTTATTTGAGACTGAAATTGGGTATATCTAAGAACGGTAATGATATTATAGATTATGTGTTGGGTAAGTTTAGTAAGGAAGAATGCAATATAATAAATAATACATTTAGTAAATTGGATGATATTATTAGTGATTTTGTTAATTTAGATAGAGACAAGCTTATGAATAAATATAATTCTATGTAAATTTGACAAAGATAAACAAATGCATTATAATGCAAGTGATTTTGTGAAAGGGGAAGTTAGTATGAGTTTAATAGTGAGACCATATATGGATGAGAATGGAGTTTTAAGAATTGCTAGTTTTGAAAGAAATAATTTAAAAATTCCTGTTGAAATATCTAAAAAAAGTTTTAATAGTATGGAGGAAGTTGAAAATATTCTTAAATTAATGAAAAAAGAAACTAAAAAGAATCATAACTATAGTAGTTATAAGATAGAACAAAAAGGTGTTAAAAATTTAGTAATTGAGCCTTCTGCATATGATAAATTAAGAAATGGTTTTGTCATTGAGAAGTGTTCTATTAAATCGTCAAAACATAGTATAAATGAAGATGCTACAACAATACTAAAAAATGGTAATAATTATTTATTAATGGTATGTGATGGTGTAGGTGGTGTTAAGGGTGGTGAAATCGCATCAAATACGGTTGTTGATAATATGTCTAAATTCTTTTTAACTTATGATTTTTCTAAGATTAGTAATACTGGTGATGTTGTTAATGATTTTGCTTATAAAATAAAAGAAATTTCTAATGAATTAGTTAGTGTATTTAAGGATAATCCTTTAACGACTTTGAATATGGCAATTGTTTTGGAAAATGAAACAGAAGTATTTAATGTTGGAGATTCAAGATGTTATGCTATTGGTAATGA
This sequence comes from Clostridium sp. CAG:762, assembly GCA_000432575.1. Lineage (GTDB taxonomy): Bacteria > Bacillota_I > Bacilli_A > RF39 > UBA660 > CAG-762. Next base: position 11,307 of record HF996799.1, on the reverse strand, counting down.
TAATAATATTAAGTTAGTAACGAGTGATCATTCTTGTGTATGGTATAATTATATTAAGACTAATAAATTAGATGTTGATGATTTGAGGTTTACTCCTGGAAATAATGTTATTACTAGTTCTATTGGAGATTTTACAGGACCTAAAATAGATGTTTATTGGCTTAATAATAATGATTATAAGGCTTTAATATTATGTAGTGATGGGGTTAGTGATGTTTTATCTAGCAGAGAGATTAGAGATACAGTTATTGATAATAAAGATAATATTGCTAATAAAATGGTTGGTTTGGTTAGAAGTAAGACTGGTTATAATTATTTAGATGTACAAAAATGTAGAGAATTATTTGGTAATGTTGATCAAAATTATGTTAAAGATGATGATGCTAGTGTTGTAGTTTTTAAGAAATAGTAAAATGGTATAGATTTGAGTTAGATACAATTGATTTTGTATCTTTTTGTGGGTGATATAATGAAATTATTTGATAATATATTTGAAATAGATAATGATAATTATTATGGCGTCGTAGGTTTAAACAAAGAAACTAATTATATATATATTTATAATAAGTTTTTAAATGACAATAAGAATGTTTTAGTTCTTACTAGTAGTTTGTACGAAGCATCATATGTTTATCAAGGAATACTTAATTATACTGATAAGGTATTGTTTTTTCCAATGGATGATTTTATTACAAGTGAGGCTGTATCAATTAGTCCTGAATTTAAGATAGAAAGAATTAATACTATTAATAAGTTGCTTACTAATGATAAGTATATTGTAGTTACTAATTTAATGGGATTTTTAAGATATTTACCTAATAAGAAGACTTGGTTAAACAGTATTGTTCATTTGAGTGTTAATGATAAAATTGACAGAGATAAATTACTGGAGTCTTTTTATAATTTGGGTTATGAAGTTGATAATTTGGTTAGCAAAACTGGTAGTATAGCTTCAAGAGGCTATATTATTGATATTTTTCCTATTGGAGAAGAATATCCTATTAGAATAGAATTATGGGGAAATGTTATTGATAGTATTAGATATTTTGATGTTGATACACAGTTATCTACTAAGCATTTAAAAGAAATAACAGTAATGCCTACTAGTGAATTTTTATTAGATAAATATGATGAAAATGTTATTAGAAAACAAAAGTATTTAAAGCATTATGCTAATGATATTGAATCATTAAGTTATTATATGAATGATTATATTTGTTTTTATTATGATTATAGTCAAATAAAAGTTAGTTATGAAAAGATTATGAGTGATATAGTTGATTATAATGCTAGAAATACTAATGAGTTTGAGACTGATTATATGTTTCATTTAGAAGAGATTAATGTTAAAAATGAGATATTTTTAATGAATATAGATAATTTGTCTAATTTAGAATTGAAGAAATATAAGGTAAGTGGCATTGTTAATTATAATGAAGATATTGAAGTTTTGAAAGAAAGTGTTAATAAATATATTATTAGTGGCAAAACTGTTGTTATTGCTGTAACTAATAGAAATATTTTTAATAAGATAAGAGATAATATGGATGCTTTAATTACTAATGAAGATAATATAGTTAGTAATAAAATTAATTTAATTAATAAAAAAATAGGTAATGGTTTTATTATTGGGGATTTAGTAGTAATTAGTGAATTTGATTTATATAAAGTAAAAGAGAATAATTATACTTATAAGAGTAAATATAAACTTGGGACTAAAGTTAAAGATATTAACAATATTCATAATGGTGATTATATTGTTCATGAGATACATGGTATTGGTCAATATGAGGGAATTGTTACTTTAAATAAAAATGGTTATCTTAAAGATTATATAAAACTTCTTTATAATAAGGGAGATGTTTTGTATTTACCTGTTGAAAAAATAGATAGAATTAGTTTGTATTCGGCTAAAGAGGGGCATGTTCCTAAGATTAATACTTTAGGTAGTGGCGATTTTATTAAGAAAAAATTGGCTTTAAAGAAAAAATTTGAAGATATTGCTTCTAAATTATTAAAAATATATGCGATTCGTGAGAGTCAAAATGGATATGCTTTTAGTCATGATGATGAAAATCAATTAATGTTTGAAAGTGAATTTATGTATGAGGAAACTGATGATCAGTTAAGTGCTGTTAAAAAAATTAAAGAAGAAATGGAAAGAAATAAACCAATGGATATGCTTTTATGTGGAGATGTTGGTTATGGTAAAACAGAGGTTGCTTTTAGAGCAATGTTTAAAGCTGTTAATGATGGCAAGCAAGTTGCTTATTTGTGTCCTACAACGATTCTTTCTAGTCAACAATATAATAATGCTCTTATTAGATTTAAAAATTTTCCTGTTAATATTGCTTTAATGAATAGGTTTGTCAGTAAGGGTGAACAAAATATAATAATTCAAAAATTAAAGGAAGGTAAAATTGATATTTTATTCGGTACACATCGTATTTTGTCTAATGATATTGTTTTTAAAGACTTGGGTTTGCTTGTAATAGATGAGGAGCAAAGGTTTGGGGTTAAACATAAGGAAAAGATTAAAGAGTATAAAAGTAATATAGATGTTTTAACATTAAGTGCTACGCCTATACCAAGGACGCTTCAAATGTCGATGGCTGGAATTAGAAGTCTTGCTTTAATTGAAACTCCTCCTGTTGATAGATTACCTATTCAAACTTATGTCTTGCCTTTAAATGATAGTGTGGTTAAGGATGCTATATATAAGGAATTAGCAAGAAAAGGACAATCATTTATTTTGTATAATAAAATAGAAGATATTGAATTAGAGGTAGAAAAAATTAAGTCTTTGGTACCTGAGGCTAGGGTTAGTTATGCACACGGACAAATGAGTAAGGAAATGTTAGAAGATAGAATGCAAGATTTTATTGATTATAAGAGTGATGTTATGGTATGTACGACAATTATTGAAACGGGTATTGATATACCTAATGTTAATACTTTAATAATAAAGGATGCTGATCATTTTGGTTTATCACAGTTATATCAAATAAGGGGTCGTATTGGAAGAAGTAGTAAAATAGGTTATGCATATTTGATGTATGACAACAGAAAAGAATTAAATGATATAGCGGTGAAAAGGTTACAGGCTATTAAAGAATTTACGGAACTTGGTAGTGGATTTAAGATTGCTATGAGGGATTTATCAATTCGTGGTGTTGGTGATATTCTTGGAAGTGAGCAGTCTGGTTTTGTTGAATCGGTGGGAATTGATTTATATATGAAATTATTAAATGATGAGATTAATAAGTTAAAAGGTATTGAAGTAATTGATGAAGATAATGTTGAGGACTCAAAACCACTTATTGATATTGCTACACATATTAGTAGTGATTACACAGTAAATGATGATATTAAAATCGAAATTCATAAGAAAATTAATGAAGTTGATAGTTATGCTAAGTTACTTAAATTAAAAGATGAGTTGGATGATAGATTTGGAACTGTTACTAAGGATATGGAAATATATATGTATGAGGAATGGTTTGAGAAATTAGCTAAGAAGCTTTCTATTCAAAAGGTTAATCAAACTAAGAATTATATTGAGTTAATATTACCTAGTGAAATTAGTAGTAAAATTGATGGTGAGAAGTTATTCATGGATGCTTATAAGATAAGCAGAATGTTTAGATTTAATTATAAAAATGGTAATATTAGTATTATTCTTGATACAGTTAAGTTAGAAAATCATTTTTTAGTATATTTAAATAATTTATTAGAAGTAATAATTAAAGATATAGAAAAAAAGTAAGTATTTTTGTTAATACTTGCTTTTTGCTATGCTGATACTTTAAAACGATTTTTATTTTAGATTAGTTTTCTTTTTTTGTGTTTTGGTATGTTTTAATAATTGTATTTTTTAAATAAGTTAAAAATTTTTTATCGGCAACAATATCACTTATATTGCTTTCATTAAAGGCTACATAATATTTGTTTTGACGCTCTACAATTTTAATATTTTCAATATTTTTATTGTTGTTTAAAGTAATATTACAAATTGCTTTGCAATTTCTATTTTGATTATTGTTTAAAAAGAATTTAATTTTTTCTATTTGTACTTTGTTTAGATTTTCTTTATTTTTGTGTCTTTGTTTACAATTTTCTATTATTTCTAAAGCTTCTTCGGTATCATGATAATTTAATACTTCAACGGGAATGTTTTGTAGTGTTTTGTAGTTTGAAAAAAAGTCTTTTATTTCTTCTAGGATAAATTTTGGCATGTCATTTAGGGTGTTTATTTCATTATATCTAGGGTCAACATTTACTACGGAAATTATTTTGTAATCTTCATGGCCATTGTCAATAACTTCTAGATAGCCAATAACTCTGGCTTCAACAATACATCCAGGGAAAGTTGGAGCAGATGATACTAATAAGATATCTAATGGATCTCCATCTAAGGCTAAGGTATTTTCGATGTATCCATATTCTACAGGATAATTCATGGCAGAGTAGAGTACTCTATCTAATCTAATTTTGCCAGTTGTTTCATCAATTTCAAATTTATTTTTAGTATTAAGTGGTATTTCAATTATTGCATCAACGATATTATTTTTCATATTTCACCTCGATTTATTTTGTATATCAAATATAGCATATTTAAGTTTAAAAGTCAATTTTTAATGGGAGCTTTTTAAGATATTGTAGGGAATAGTTATACTATAATTACCGTAGTAATAAGGAGCTATTTGGTATCTGTCAAAATAAATTATTAGACCTTCTTTTGAAAAAAGAATGTGTTTATAGTTATTTAATCTTGGTTTGGTTCCTTCTTTTAGCATGTTTAGAACTGTTTCATTTTGAAATATCTTTTTTTGAGAAAGATTTTGATATGTATAGTTTGCTATGTTATTTAAAATAATTTGGTTATTATTAATGATATTATCGATGGTAATAAATTTATTTTCTTTATAGTCATAGTTAACGGTCCATATTTCATGTATAGGATGAGCTCCAAGAAAATATGATTCTGTAAAGAAAATGTAAGAAATAATTGTTTTATAAGAATATGATTTATAATTGATTATTAAGTAATATGTTGTTTTTCCTTTGTTTAAGGTAATTTTGGTAAAATCATTGATTTGATTAGTTATAATTTTTTTAATCCTTTTGTTTAGTTTAGTATAGTTGGTAGATGGATAAACTATTTTAATGGTATTTTCTTGATAACTAATGGTATTAATTTCGTTGTTAGTTTTTCTTTGCTTTAGAAATAAGGTAAATACTGATAACAGCATAGCAAAGATGAGAAAATAAATAATACATTTTTTTGAATTATTCATGTTATATTATATGTTATTTTCCTTTTTTTATTTTATCTAATAATTAGTTGAAATTTCTTTTATAATCTATATTAGAAGAAGTGTGTTAATTATGAAGAAATTGCTTAATAACCCCAAAATATTGCTTATAATTTCAATAATATTGCTTGTTATATCTTTTATTAGTAATTTTAATACTTATAATATAATTGGAAGTTTGCTTGATTTTGCTACTAGTGGTTGTTTATTATTTTTTTTATATTATATTTTTATTGTTTCAAAAAGGAATATAAATTTAACTGCAATTAATACAATAGTATTTATAAACTTTATAGTTTTATTATTAATAAGATGTGTATATATTGCAAAATTATTTGTTAGCATTAATGATATTAGTCAAATATTTTAAAAGCGAGGTTGTAAATGACCCCCTAATCAAAGAAAAAGTACTATTGCTAGTACTTTCAAGATTATATATACAGCAAACTTTCCTACAAAGTAAAAAACGTTCGCATAATCACTAAATGGCAGGGGATGAGAGAATCGAACTCCCAACAGTGGTTTTGGAGACCATTATTATACCATTTAACTAATCCCCTAAAAATGTTTGTTATATATAATTTATCATATATTTCGTTTTTTTTCAATACAATATAATAAAAAAATAAAAAATTCATATAATTTTCTTGTAAAGTGGAAAAAGGTGATAAAATGATTGTTAAGTATAATCAAAAGGAATTAGAATTGCTGGCTAGGTTAATGAGAGCTGAGGCGGTGGGAGAAGGAAATCTTGGAATGTTAATGGTTGGCAATGTTGTTGTAAATAGGACAATCGCTGATTGTTTGACTTTTAAAGATATTCGTTCTTTAACTGATGCAATTTATCAAAATCCAGGTGGTTTTTCAGGCACTAGTAGTAGTCTCTTTATTGGAAATCCTACAGTTCTGGAAAAAGATTTGGCTCAAAGAGTAATACGTGGTGAATATTATTATCCTGCGACAAATGCTTTATGGTTTTATGCTCCTGCAAAAGGAACAACATGTGGCAGTTCGTGGTGGGAACAAGACTTTGCTGGGAGATATAAAAATCATTGTTTTTACAAACCTGATGCAGGTGTGTGTAAAGAACTTCACTAAATGTGTGAGTTTTTCTTTTTTTGTGGTATACTATTTATGAGGTAGATAATATGTGTGGAATAGTAGGCTTTAGTGATAAAAGCAAAAATAAAGAAAAAATAATCAAAGATATGGCAGATAGAATTATTCATCGTGGTCCTGATAGTGATGGTTATTATGTGGATTCAACTGTGGCTTTAGGTTTTCGTAGGTTGTCAATAATAGACCTTAATACTGGTAGTCAACCAATATATAATGAGAAAAAAGATAAAGTTATTATTTTTAATGGAGAAATTTATAATTATCAGGAGATAAAAAAGGATCTTATAAAAAAAGGTTATAAATTTAAAACTAAGACGGATACAGAAGTAATTTTACATGGTTATGAAGAATACAAAGAAGATATTCTTATGAAATTAAGAGGAATGTTTGCTTTTGCTATTTATGATATAAAAACTGGTGAACTTTTCGGAGCTAGAGATTTTTATGGAATTAAGCCAATGTATTATTATTTCGATAAAGGTAATTTTATGTTTGGGTCTGAAATCAAGAGTTTTTTGGCTCATCCTGGATTTAAAAAGGAATTGAATATAGATATGCTTGATTATTATTTGACTTTTCAATATAGTGTATACCCTGAAACATTTTTTAAGAATGTTTATAAGTTATTGCCAGGGCATTATTTTAAGTATAAGGATGGTAAACTTGATATCTCAAAGTATTATGAGTTAGAGTTTGCCCCTGATGATAGTAAAGATTTAAAATATTATGAGAAAGAGATTAATAAATTACTTGATGATTCAATTAAGGCTCATAAGATAAGTGATGTTGAAGTAGGTAGTTTTTTATCTAGTGGTGTAGATTCTTCTTATATTGTTGCTAAGGCTAATGTTGATAAGACTTTTACTGTTGGTTGGGATAATACTAAGTATAGTGAAATTGATTATGCTAAGGATTTATCTAATAATTTAAAAATAGATAATATTAGTAAAAAGATAAGTAAGGAGGAATATTTTTGTAATTTTCCTAAAATTCAGTATTTTATGGATGAACCTTTAGCAGACCCTGCCGCGGTGGCTTTGTATTTCGTAGCAAATGAAGCAAGTAAATATGTGAAAGTTGCTTTATCGGGTGAAGGTGCTGATGAAATATTTGGTGGATATAATATATATCATGAGCCATATTCTGTAAGTTCTTATTACAAGATACCTTATGTTATTAGGAGGTTTTTAGGTGTTTTGGTTTATCCTTTTAGAAAATATAGAGGGTTTAATTTCATATATAGAAGAAGTCATAAGTTAGAAGATAGATATGTAGGTAATGCTTTTATCTTTGATGAGAGTGAGAAAAAAAAGATTTTAAAAAATAAGAAGAAGGATTTATGTTTTAAAGATGTAACTAAATCTTATTATGAAAAATGTAAGGAATATGATGATGTTACTAAAATGCAGTATATTGATTTTAACACTTGGTTAATTGGCGATATTCTTCTTAAGGCGGATAAGATGTCAATGGCTAATTCTTTGGAGGTGAGGGTACCTTATCTGGATAGAGTTTTAATTGATAGTATGAGGAAAATGCCAACGAAGTATAAGATTAAGGATGGACAAACTAAGTATGCTTTTCGTAACGTTGCTAAGAAGGAATTAGCGGATAAGGTTGCTAATAAGAAAAAATTAGGTTTTCCAGTTCCTATTAGAGTATGGTTAAGGGAAAATGATACATATGAGTTAATTAAGAAGACTTTTGAAAGTGATAACCAATTCTTTAACAAAAAGGAAATAATAAAACTTTTAGATGCACATTACAAAGGAAAAAGGGATAATAGTAGAAAAATATGGACTGTCTATACATTTTTAGTATGGTACCATGAATACTTTTCGTAATATAATAAAGTAGGTGAAGTAGATGTTAGTTTTTTATGTTAGTCTTTTGACTTATAGCTTGTATGTTTTAATAAAATACCGCAATGGACTTTATATGTTGCAGCAAAATTCATATAATGTAAGTAATAGATATATCAAATGGATAGGGAAAAGTATTAAAAAGGTTTTTGTTTCTTTTGATTTTTTGTATGTTTTAGTTATTCCTTTTTACTTTATTTTGGATATTAATTTCTTTTGCTTGATTAATATGATATTTTTTCTAGTACTTTTTTATTTAGAGGGTAGTAAGATAAAAAAAATGCAAGTTAAGAAGCCTTTTGTGGTTACTAGTCGTATTAAGAGATTAATTTTAACAATTCTTGTAATATATTTATTTTTAAGTTTAGTTATATGCTTTAATTATAATCAAAATGATATATTATTTTATTATTTAATCTATTTGTGTTTAAGTTATATGTCTTATTTTGTTGTTTTTATTGCTAATATAATTAATAAACCAATAGAAAAATGTGTTTATTATTATTATAAAAATATGGCTTTAAAGAAGTTAAATGATAAGTCTAATCTTATAAAAATTGGAATAACTGGTAGTTATGGGAAGACAAGTAGTAAGAATATTTTAAATGAGATATTAAATGCTAAGTATAATTCTTTTGCTACGCCTAAAAGTTTTAATACTCCATATGGTCTTATGAATGCTATTAATAATTATTTGGATAAATTTGATAATGTTTTTATCGCGGAGATGGGAGCTTGTAAACTTGGTGATATTAAAGAATTATGTGATTTTATTAAACCTAGTTATGGTATTGTTACAAAGATAGGTGAAGCACATTTGGAAACATTTAAAACTTTAGAAAATACGACAATGGAAAAAATGAAGTTAATTGAATCTTTGCCTAAAGATGGGATTGGTATTTTAAATGCTGATGATGAGAGACAAGTAAGTTATCATATTAAAAATAATTGTAAGATTATATGGATAGGTATTGACAATAAAGATAAGGCGGATGTTTTTGCTAAAAATATTAAGATAGATAATTTGAAAATGTGTTTTGATGTGGAATTTAAGAATGTGGAGAGTTATCATTTTGAAACTTCTATTCTTGGTAGGGCTAATATTTATAATATTTTGTCTGCTATTGCACTTGGAAAAGCATTAGGCGTGGCTATTTGTGATATGCAGAGAGTGGTTAAGTATTTAAAGCCAACTGAGCATCGTTTGAGTATTAGGAAACTTGGTGATATTACAATAATAGATGATGCGTTTAATTCTAATCCTGATGGTTCTAAGATGGCTTTGGAAGTATTAGATTTAATGAATGGTGTTAAGATAATTGTTACTCCTGGTATGATAGAATTGGGCAGTAAGCAATATGAGTTAAATTATTTGTTTGGAAAATATATAAGCGAAGTGTGTGATTATGTAATTTTGGTAGGTAAGGCGCAAACTAAACCAATATATGTGGGGTTAATCGATAATAATTATTTAAAGAATAAGATATATGTGATTAATGATGTAAAGGAATCGTTTGAGATAATTAATAAGATAGATGGTAAGAATAAGTTTGTTCTTCTTGAAAATGATTTACCTGATATATTTAACGAAAAATAAGAAGTGAGGAGTGATTTTGTGTTAGTAACAGATTCTAGGAAAGTAAAAAAAGGAGATACTTTTTTAGCACTTAGGGGGGTAGAAACTGATGGGCACGATTATATTGTAAGTGCGATTGAGAATGGAGCATCTAAGGTCATATGTGAACATGGTAGTTATGATGTAGAAACAGTTGTTGTAGAGGATACGAGGAAGTATTTAGCAGATTATTTGCATAATATGTATGATAATGAGCTCGCAGATATTAAGTTTGTTGGAATAACTGGGACAAACGGTAAGACTACGACTGCTTATTTAGTTTATCAAATGTTAAATAAATTGAGTTGTCCTACTGCTTATATTGGTACAATTGGTTTTTATATGGTAAATAGTTACAAAGAAACACAAAATACAACACCAGATTTGATGGAATTATATGAGATGTTCGATTTGTGTATTAAGAATAAAATAGAGGTAATTGTTATGGAAGTATCTAGTCATGCTTTAGAAATTGGACGTTTAATGGGGATTGATTTTGATATTGTAGCTTTTACTAATTTAACTCAAGATCATTTGGATGTTCATGGTACTTTTGAGAATTATATGAAGGCAAAGCAAAAGTTATTTTATAAAGTTAAAAAAGGTGGTAAGGCTATTGTTAACATTGATGATGAATATGCAAGTAATTTTCTTATTAAAGGAAATAATAATATAACATATGGCTTTAATAAGGGTGATTATCATGTAATATCTAGTAAGTTATTAATGAATAAAACAGTATTTGATTTTAACTATAAAGATGTAATTTATAATGCGGAAGTTAATTTGCTTGGAAAATATAATATATATAATTATTTACTTGCTTTAATAATTGTTAATGGACTTGGCTATGATATTAAAGAGATATTAGGTATTAAGGTAAGTTCTCCACCTGGAAGATTTGAAATAATTAATTATCAAGATAATGTTATTATAGTTGATTATGCTCATACTCCTGATGCAATGGAAAATATATTGAAGTGTTGTAATGAATTAAAAAGAGGTAATATTATTACTGTTATTGGATGTGGTGGTAAGCGTGATAAAACAAAAAGACCTATAATGGGTGATATTGCTACGAAGTATTCTAGTTATGTTATATTTACTGATGATAATCCTAGGTGTGAAGATTCAAAGGAAATTACAAATGATATTATAAGAAATTTAGGTGTTAAGAATTTTGAAGTAATTAATGATAGGTATGAGGCTACAAAAAAGGCAATAAGTTTACTTAATCATAATGATATGTTACTTATTCTTGGTAAAGGGCATGAGAATTATCAAATAATAGGCAATGAGAAGATTCATTATAGTGATAAAGAAACGGTTTTGGAAATAATAAAAAATAGTAATTAGTGAGTTAATGATATGAACCCCGTTTCTTGGACATAGAAAC
>HF996798.1:11453-16031 GCA_000432575.1 Clostridium sp. CAG:762 | reverse complement strand
TAGTATTTAAAATAATAGAATATTTATACTGCCCTCTCTCCCATACAGATGTTGGGGTATTATAGTTAATTGGATATATTCTATTCATTTTAAACACCTTCTTCTTTTGCTATTCTTATGTATTTATCTTACTATTTTTATATTTTATTGTCAATATGTTTTTTATTTTTTTACTTACAAGTATATCCATCGCTTATAATATCTTTTCTATATTCTTCTACTGTTTTATCTATTTTTATTAATGCTTCTTCATTATTATTGATGGCTGCGGCTTTGATGTCTTCGGCACTGCCTTCAAGGGTAATGGTGATTTTATTCCCTTCTACTTTGTAACTGCTTTTTAATCCTGATTTATTATAACTGGGTTCGTCAGTTAGATAAATGTCCTTTACTTCTTCTAAATAACTTCCTGAATTTGCAGTAAATGTTACAATGCTTTTATAATAATTAATGTTTTTATCTTGGTATGTTAGAATCACTTTTTCACTATAATTTCCTTCGGCAAATGATGTGGTTTTTTCACATTCTAAATTTTTTTCTTTGCTACATCCTACTAATGCTAAGGATGCTATTAATATAAATAAACATCTATTTTTTTTCATTTTTCTTAAATCCTCTCTACATTAATAGTAGCATAAAATATTTTATTAATCAAGTTAAAATGATATAAAATAACATAAATGCTACTCCAGTTAGAAAAAAGATAATTGTTAATTTTTTGTTTTTATAACTTAGTGATTCTTTTAATAATTCACATATTGATATATGGGTCATGATACCTGCGATTAATGATAAGAGAATACCCATGATTAGGTTATTAATTATTCTATATAAGAAGAGATATGCTAGAAGAGCCCCGAAAGGTTCACTTAATGCTGAAATTAAAGTATATAAGAATGCTTTTTTTCTACTTTTGGTAGAATAATATATGGGTATGGAAATACTTATTCCTTCTGGGATATTATGCATAGCTATGGCTAAGGTTAAACTAAGACCAAGGGTAGTATTGGTGGAACTTGCTAAAAAGGTGGCAATACCTTCTGATTGAAGTTATCAGGCATCACGCTTATTATAAATAAAATTTAACTCTTTAAAGTTAAAATAAATATCAATATTTCCATCTTCATGTATGGAAATATTTTTAATTAGTTTTAATATTAAATCTCTAGTTGGATATCTGTCTTTAAATTCTATAACTTCTTTTTTTATAGTATTAAATGTATCTTCATCTTTATTTATCTTTTCCAAATATTCATTTATTTCATTTAATTTATCTTTTTTAATAGATATTTCATTATTTAATTTTTCTCGGATTCTCTGATACATTTCATCTGTAATTTTATTTTGTAGTTTATCAATATACATACTATCTAAATTATTTTTAATATTGTCTAGTTCAATTTCTAATTTTTGTTTTGTTTTAATATAGGTATCAAATATATTATTATTTTTATATTTTTTAAGTATTTCTGACTCTAATTTATCATCACGAACTAAATATATTATTTTCTTAATTTCATTTGCAATACCCTTCTCTAACGTGTCATAATCAAAACCATGAGCAGTACATAACCTAAAATCTTTATTATACTTTCTATAATAATTGCAAACTGTTGTACTTTTACCATTATTTCGCCTTGCACGAATTCCAATATTATGACCACAGTCAGCACATTTTAATAATCCATCCAATAGAAATAATTCTTTTTTATCGTTTCTTTGATGTTGTTTTGGTAATAATAATTGTACTTTATTAAAAATCTTTTTATCAATAATAGGTTCATGAGTATTTTCTACAATCATCCAATTTTCTTTTGGATTACAGATTATTTTACGATATTTATAACTTAATCTTGAACGTCTATTTTGAATCATATCTCCAGTATATAATCTATTTTGTAATATCTTTTTTATTGTAGTATTACACCAATAACCACAAATATTTCCATTATTACCATTCCTTGTAAAATTTCTATTTCTAGTTGTAGAAAATGTAGGCACATTCTCATTATTAAAAATATCTTTAATCTTATTAATTCTAATACCGCTAGTAAACATATCAAATATTCTTTTAACTATTGGTGCTTCGATTTCATCAATAACTAAATGATTTTTATAGTTAGGATCCACTTTATATCCAAAAGGAGGACAACCACCAACCCATTTGCCTTCGCTTTGCATAGTATGAAGTGCTGTTCTAATTTTTTTAGATAAATCTTTAGCATACATATCATTTAATATTGCTTTAAAAGGAGCAATATCATTATTAGAATTATCTAAAAATGTATCTATATTATCTGTTAGAGCAACATATCTAACATTATGTGCTGGAAACCATTTTTCTACATATTCACCAGTACCAATATAATCTCTTGATAGCCTTGATAAATCTTTAGTAATAACCATATTTACTTTCCCATTTTCAATATCTTTTAACATTCTTTGAAAATTTGGTCTATTAAAATTAGTACCGGTATACCCATCATCAATATAAATATCTACTAAAGTATAACCTTGTTCTTTGACGTATTTAGTTAACAATATTTTTTGATTCCCGATACTTTCACTTTCACCGCTGGTTTCATCTTCTTTAGATAGTCTTATGTAAATTGCAACCAAATATTCTTTTACTATATTTCTTAATGTATTATACATTTTTCCTCCTTATTTAAAAGAAATATAATATTGGTTCTATATTTAGAATAACATGCTTTAACCAAAATTACAGCCCATTTCTTTTTTATTTTTTAAATAATTTATAATAGCTTCTATTAATAAATTTTCCAATTCTTCATTATTATTGTCACAAAATAAATTAAATTTTAATTCTTGTTTTATAAAAATACCCCCTTTATTTTTTTTACTATCTAATTAAATCTATGTGAAAGTGTAATCATTTATTTATAAAAAAAAAAATAACTATAACTATAGCTACAAAATGACCGAACTTTCGATCATCAAAAATCGTTAAACTTTAAAATCACAGTTAAGCAGGATAAACCTGTTTACAAAGAACTAGCCAGTGGCTAGTTTTCCCTTATTTTATAAGGTATTAGCAAAAAACACTAGTGTTTACTTTTATAAAAAGTGTTATACAAATGTATACACTTTTTTAATATGTTTTTCTTTGATTTTCGACAAAATTTCAATAGTTTTTTAGGTAAATAATGGCCTAAACTTCGGCCATAAAAATTAAATTTAAGGGGGTATTAGAATATGAAAAAGTACTAATCTCTAACCTAAAATTAGCACTTTAAATACAATTATTTCATATTCTACTATATTGCATCATAAGATTGTTGATAGTCAATATGTAACAAATGTCGGGAAAATTATGCAAAATATGTTGTTTTAATGGTATAATGTTTATGAGGTGTTGTAATGGAACCAATTATGCTAATTTCAATAAAAACAAAATATGCAAATCAAATATTTAATGGAACAAAGTTATATGAATATAGAAGAAAAAGTATTGGAGAAAAAAATTGTAATAAAAAAATATTTGTTTATTCTTCCAAAGAAGAAAAAGCAATAGTAGGATATATAATTGTAGATAAAATCCTTGAAGGAAATATCAATTATATATTAGAAGTGACTAATAATAAAAATAGTAGTGATATAATAGATTATTTTAATGGCTGTGATAAATGTTATGCTCTTAAAATAGCTAAAGCAGTTAAATTTAAAACACCAATTTATTTAAGTGAAATAAAAAAAGAAGAAAAAAACTTTGTAGTACCACAATTTTATCGTTACATAAAAGAAAATGAGTATATCTATGAGGAATTAAAGGGAGGGAGAAGTTTATGAAAACATATAAAATGAAATTATTACCACAATATTTTAATTACATTAAAAATGGAACAAAAAGATTAGAATTAAGGTTAAATGATGAAAAAAGAAAAGATTTAGAAATAAATGATATAATTATTTTTGAAAAATTAAGTGAAGATCTTGAATATTTAAATACAAAAGTAAAAAAAATATATAAATATAAAAATTTTGATGATTTAGTAAATGATTTTGATATTGAACTTATTGCTGATAAAAATATAACAAAAGATGAACTTCTACATACATTAAACGATATATATACAACAGAACAACAAGATAAATATGGGGTATTAGCAATAGAAATAGAATTGATTTAAAGGAGGTATTTACAACGAAAATAGATAATATTAAAAATTATATTTTGGAAACAAATCAAGAATGTTTTATGAAACTTGCTGATGAAATATATGAACTTACTGTCCACTTAAATGGTACATATCCAGGTTATAAAGAATGGTTTTATGACAAACAAATTAAAGGATGCTTAACACCAAATAGAAATATTATCTTTGTAAAAAATGAAGATGGTAAAATTATTGCACTAAGTTGTTTGAAAAAAGATGATGAAGAAAAGAAAAAAGGCAAAAACTGAACTTCAAGATAATGATACAATTGAAAAAATTACTATTAGAAGATAATAATTAATAGAAAAACTACCAAAACAATAATATAAATTATGATTGGTATTTTTTAATTTTAGACCAATATTATATTTCTATCGTGATACATGAGGGCTACAATCTT
>HF996798.1:11046-11427 GCA_000432575.1 Clostridium sp. CAG:762 | reverse complement strand
TACAATCTTCTGGGATATTATGTAATATAATAGCAACCATAGATATTATGCCAACTTTATATAAGTTATCATTATTATTGCTAGGTAAATATTTGTCAATTAACATGGATATAATAATACCTACTATCATGCTGATAAAAGAGATAATAATAACAATAATACCTTGATTATTACTTTTTAATAGAGATATTGATTCGGGGATTAAATCACATATGGAGACAGTTAACATAACGGAGGAAGCAAATGCTAGAGAGGAAATTAGAATATTTTTATTTTTATCTTTTTTAAAGAATATAAATATGGTGCCTAGTAAGGTTGATAAGCCTGCTAGAAATGTAAATATAAAACTTATAATAATTCTATTCATACTATAATATATAT
>HF996798.1:0-11019 GCA_000432575.1 Clostridium sp. CAG:762 | reverse complement strand
AATATATATTCTTTATTTTAAAATATACATAAATAATAAAAAGATATATAATTTAATTATAACTATGTTTTTATATAAAATTTTAATATATTTTACCATATTTTAAATATAATAATAAACTAATTTAAGTAAATAATAAGAATGTAGTTCTATGAATTAGTTTTTAAAGGAGATGAAATTTTTATGTTTTTTAAAAATTTAAAAAACTACCTAACTATTCTTCTTTTATCATTATTTATTATACCAAATAATGTCCTTGCTTATTCAAATTATATTATTGCATCGGGGAAAACTATCGGTATTGAGCTAAACTCGAAGGGAATCTTAATCGTAGGTACATATCCAGTTGATGGTGTCTCACCTGCCTTACAAGCTAATTTAAAAAATGGTGATAAGATAATTAAGATTGGTAATAAAAATGTTGGTAATATCACTGAAATGATTAATACTATAGAAGGTTTAAGTGATAAAGAAAATATTAAAATTACTTATATTCGTGGTGATAATACTTATCATACTACTTTAAAATTAGTTAAAGATAAAAATGATATCTATAAAACTGGTATGTATGTTAAGGATAGTGTTACAGGAATTGGTACTCTTACTTATATTGATCCAAATACAATGATTTATGGTGCTTTAGGTCATGAAATTATTGAAAAGAATACTTTACAGAAATTGGAAATTAAGGATGGTAAGATTTATGACTCTAAGGTAACTAGTATTAATAAGAGTAATCGTGGTAAACCAGGAGAAAAGAATGCAAAATATAACCGCGATAGCACCTTGGGTAATGTTACTGAGAATACTAAATCGGGAATTTTTGGTAAATATACAGAGGATATTAGTAATGAGAAATTATACAAGGTTGGTAATGCTGACGAAATTAAACTTGGAAGTGCAAAAATACTTACTGTTACAAATGATGATGTTGTTGATTCTTACGATATTAAGATTCTAAAAATAAGTGATGATAATGCTCAAATGAAAAATATTTTGTTTGAAATAACAGATTCTGTCTTGCTTGAAAAAACTGGTGGTATCGTTCAGGGTATGAGTGGTTCACCAATTATTCAGGATGATATAATTATCGGGGCGGTTACTCACGTGGTGGTTGATAATCCTAAACAAGGATATGGTATATTTATTACAAAAATGTTAGAAGAAGGAGAAAACTAGAGTCTTAGCTCTAGTTTTTATATAGTTTGATTAATTTTTTTAATTTATATTTGGTTATTATTTTTTTGCTTGGTATTTTTTTTAAAATTTCTTCTAATTTATTTAATTCAATTGCTTTTTTCTCATTAAATAAGTAATTGTTTTCTTTTAGTAAGATAGGTCCAAAGTATAATTCTTTTTTGGTATATTTATGCTTTCCTTTGGTGAAAGTAATGATTATGTAATATATATTTTTGTCTATTATTAATTGTTCGTTTTTGATTGTATAGCCTAATTTATTTATATATTTTCTAATTAATGGTATGTCGGTGTTACTTTGGATAACTATTTTTTTTATATATTTTAATTTATTTTTTTTAAGTATATTTAAAATTGTATTACAACCCATACCTGATATTATTATGGTATCTACTTCATTATGTTTTATAACATCTAGGCCATTACCTAATCTTGTTTCTATTAGAATGCTATTTTTGTTAATGTTTTTTTTAGCCATGTTTAAGGCATTTTCGTTTATGTCTGTGGCTATTACTACTTTGTTGCCATTAACGGCTTTTAGGTAAATGCTTAGGTAGCCATGATCGCATCCAATGTCTACTACTTTGTCTTCTTTATCTATGTTTGAGGCAATCGAGGCTAGTCTTTTGGATAGTTTAATCATTCATGAAGTCCTTTAACTTTCTACTGCGAGATGGGTGTCTTAATTTTCTTAGGGCTTTGGCTTCAATTTGTCTAATACGTTCTCTAGTAACTCCAAATATTTGACCTACTTCTTCTAATGTTTTTGGAGAACCATTGTCAAGACCAAATCTTAGTCTTAGGACTTGTTCTTCTCTTTCGGTTAGGGTTAGAAGTAAATCAGCAATTTCGTCTTTTAGCATTTCATGGGTAGTGTAGTCTTCTGGAGACATGTTGTTAGCATCAGGGACAAAGTCTCCTAAGTGTGAATCATCTTCTTCTCCTATTGGTGTTTCTAGAGAAACTGGTTCTTGAGCAATTTTGATAATCTCTCTTACTTTTTCGACTGACATGTTCATTTTTTTAGCAAGTTCTTCGTCAGTAGGTTCACGATTTAATTCAAGTGTTAGTTGTCTTTGGTAACGTGATAATTTATTAATCGTTTCTACCATGTGAACTGGTACTCTGATGGTTCTGGCTTGATCGGCGATAGCTCTGGTGATGGCTTGTCTTATCCACCATGTGGCATATGTTGAGAATTTATATCCTTTTGAGGCATCAAATTTTTCAACGGCTTTCATAAGGCCTATGTTACCTTCTTGTATTAAATCTAGGAATAGCATTCCTCTTCCTACATATCTTTTAGCAATAGATACTACTAAACGTAGGTTAGATTCGGCTAGTTTATTCTTGGCTTCTTCATCATCATTCATAATTCTTTCCGATAAGGCTAATTCTTCATCTAGTGATAATAGGCTTATTTTACCAATTTCTTTCAAATACATTCTAACTGGGTCATTGATGGTTAGTTCTCTTGCAATGGTGGTGTCTTCTAATATTTTTTCTAGGCCACCAGTCTCATCGCCATCAGCTTCGTCTTCTTCTGGTATTTCACCGACGTCTTCAGTTACTATTTCAATATTATTTTCCATAAAAGCATTATATAATTCATCTAATGAATCGTTGTCTAACTCTAAGCCTTTTAATGCTTGGGCTAGTTCTTCATAAGTAATAATACCTCTTTCTTTTCCTTTTTTAACAAGTTCTTCTTTTCTTTGTTCAAAAGTTTTAATTTCTTCAATCATTTCTTTTCACTCCTTATTTCCATGATTTTTTCAATAATTTTGGCTTGTTTTAATGGATCAATTTCTTGGTTTAATTCATTTTCTAATTTCTTTTTCTTTAATTCTTTGTTGTAATTACATAAAACCTTTATATAATCTTCTATTTCTTCTTCTTTATATTCTTCTTCTTTATTTATATTTAATATTTCATTTAATGTGTTATTTAGTTCTTCATCATTTGATACATAACTGATAAAGTCGGCGATGGTTACTTCTCCATACTTGGAAAAGTAATATATTAATTCACTGGATAGATGTCTATATGTATCTGTGGGAAAGAATGCTACTTTGTTTTTTACCATGTTTACTACTTTGTTGTTTCTAAGCATATAAAATAGTAAGTTTCTTTGGGCTATATCATATTTATTGTATTTGATGGTTGGTTGTTTATTTATAACTTTTTTTTCTTCTTTTTTATTATTAGTTTTTAGTAAGTTATATTTATCTTTTAATGTGTTATAGTCAATTTGATATGTGGAAGATAATTTTTTTATGGTTAATTCTAATAATATGGGGTCTTCTTCTTTTTTCAAGGCCTCAAGGGATAGATTGATATATTCGGTTAAATCGCTGATATCATTTAAATTTTTGTTTTCTTTTAAAACTTGCATTTTAAATTCTACTAGGTTTAAGGGATTATCTATTTTATTTTTAAATTTATCATAGCCATATTTTAAAATATATTCATCAGGATCTAAGTTATCTTCTAGTAAGACTATTTTGACTGAGGTATTTATTTGTTCAAACATTTCACTTACTACTATGCTAGCGTGTTTCCCCGCTTTGTCTCCATCAAAGCATAAGATTACATTGTCGGTCATTCTTTTTAAGAGTTCTACTTGTTCTTTGGTTACTGAGGTGCCTAAGGATGCAACACAATTATTAATTCCTACGGAACTGGCTCTTATTACATCCATGAAGCCTTCCATGAGAATGACTTTATCATTTTTTTTGGTAAATTCTCTTACGTTATGGTAATTATATAAAATGTTCCCTTTTTTAAAGATGCTACTTTCTTTGGAATTAACATATTTGCTATTATCTGTGGTGTTGTAAATACGTCCTGAGAAGGCTATGACTTCTCCTTCTAAATTCCATATGGGAAATGTGATTCTATTTTGGAAGAAATCATTACCATTTTCAGTGGTAAGTCCAAGTTCTATTAGTTTGTTTAAGGGATATTTTTTGCTTTCTAATACTTCTGTTAATTTATTTTTGTTTAGTGATAGGCCAATACCAAACTTTTTTATCATTTCATCATTTATTTTTCTATTATGTAAGTAATTGATGGCATTTATTCCTAATGGTGTGTTAATATTGTTTTGGAAGAATTTGTTTGCCAAATCATATATCTCATAGGATGTTTTATTATTTTTTTTGTTAGTGTTTTCTTTTATTTCATAACCCAGTTTGTTGCCTAAGAGTCTAACAGCATCAATAAATGAGATGTGTTCAAACTGAGAAACAAAGGTGAATACATTACCAGTGGCTCCACATGAAAAGCATTTATAAATCTGTTTGTCGGGGCTAACACTCATACTTGGGTGATTATCATCATGGAAAGGACATATGCCAAAGTAATTTTTGCCACTTTTGGTGAGGTTAACGTAATTAGAAATAACTTCTACTATATCTGTATTGTTTCTAATTTCATTTATTATTTCATTATTTATCATGGCCATATGAAAATCACCACCTATATATAATATTCTATTTTTTTTGTCGTTTTTCTTTTTTTTAACGAGATTTTCGTTATTTTTTTATAAACATGCTATCTCCAAAGGAAAAAAAGTGATATTTGTTCTTAACTGCTTCACTATAAGCATTCATGATATTTTCTTTGGTAGAAAATGCTGAGACTAACATAATTAAGGTTGATTTAGGTAGGTGAAAATTAGTTATTAAACTATCAATCGCTTTGAATTGATATCCTGGATAGATAAAGATATCAGTATAACCTGAGCATTCTTTAAAAGTGTTATATCTATTCATTATTGTTTCTAGTGTTCTAACGGTAGTGGTCCCTACGCTTATGATATTTCTATTTTCACTTTTGGCTTGGTTTAGGATATCTGCAACCTCTTTGCTCATGGAGTAATACTCACTGTGCATTTTATGTTTAGTAACATCTTCTACGTTAACTGGTCTGAATGTTCCTAATCCTACATGTAATGTGATATAGCAGATAGTTATGCCTTTTTCTTTTATCTTATTAAGCAATTCTTTTGTAAAGTGCAATCCTGCCGTAGGAGCCGCGGCACTTCCAGGATTTTTAGCATATACTGTTTGATATCTATCTTTATCTTTTAATTTTTCATGGATGTAAGGTGGAAGTGGCATAGTACCCAGTTTATCTAAAATATTTAAAAATATACCTTCATATTTAAATTTGAAATATCTTATGCCATCATCTAGGACTTTGATGCATTCGGCTTTTAAGATATCTCCAAAATTAATAATAGTTCCTATTTTTACTCTTTTGGCAGGTTTTACTAGACATTTCCATGTATCTTTGTCTTCTTCACTTAAAAGTAATACTTCGATATGTGCTTTTGTTTCTTCTTTTATTCCAAATAATCTTGCTGGGATTACTTTAGTATCATTTAATACTAAAACATCTCCTTTATTTAGGTAAGAGATAATATTATAAAAATGTTCATGTTTTATTTCTCCCGTTTTTCTATCCATTACTAGTAATTTGGATTCATCTCTTTTTAAAATAGGACTTTGGGCAATTAGTTCTAGTGGCAATTCAAAATCAAAGTCATCTGTTTTCATATAAGTTCACCCCTTAAAAATACTTGCTTATTATAGCACTTATTGTGATAAAAATAAACATTTTTTTACTAAAAACAAAAAAAAGTACAGATATCTTTGTTTCTGTACTTATGCTATTGCATTTTATTTTTTAGATTTATTTCGTTATTAAAAATAATTGTAGTTAATTAGATACTTTTGTATTATTCTTTTACAGAAAGGACAACACGGAAACCACTAGTGCCATTATATAGCTATAGCTACCATTGAAGTAGAAAATACCAACAAAATCTCCATTGCTGGTATGACCCCCGCGCATGAACCAAGTGTTATTTTACATTTTGGCTTGTTTTTGTTTTACATTTTGGCTGAGCTTGATTAAATTGTTTTAAGTACAGGGTTTCCTAATTACTGTACTTAGCTGTATACGAGAATCAGATTGATTTATTTCATTACTTGTTATATAATCCGTGGAACTAAATAATATGAAATAAATCCTAGTTTTATTCTTAGTGCTATTGCCTTTTTATCATTTCAAAAAATTTATTTGCAACTTGAGAAGATATTCTTTTATTGACACTGCTATTATAGTTACTGCCATTTTGATTATGACTAATATCTGGAGATATTACGACCATACTCATTTGAGGATTATCATATGGTGCATAGCCTCCAAAGGTTTGCGTTATTGTTTCTGTATCTATTACACCATCATTATCTGTATCTAAGAAACTTTGACTGGTTCCTGTTTTTCCTGCTGAATTGGTATAGTTACCCATATAACCACTTCCTAATGCACTCATTACAGCATGAAATCCTTCTTGTACTCTTTTGATATATGCACTATCTAAATCAACTGTACCAAGTACTTCTGTTTTTGCTTGGTATATTAAACTACCAAACTGTGTATTTTCTTCACTTGGGGCATATACTTCTTTAAGTAAATAAGGCTTTACTCTTGTGCCTGAATTGGCTAATGTGGCAATATATTGGGCAAGTTCTATTGGGGTATAGGTATCGTACTGTCCAATGGAAAAGTCAAGTAAATGGCCTCCTAGAAGAGAGGTTCCTTTATAACCAAGGCTTTCATTCGGTAAGTCAATTCCTGATTTTACACCTAAACCATATGATGCATACATATCTCTATATTTTTCAAATGCACTTGTATCTATTGATAAAGGTGCATCATATTTATAATTTGCTCCGGCTACTTTCATGGCTATTTTGAATTGATATGAATTAGAAGAATATGCTAAGGCCGATATATCATTTAAGGTTCCTAGATTTTTCCATGAACATTTAAGTGGTGTGCTTTTTATTTTTATACATTCGTCTTTCATGGTAGTACCTATTTTTATTGCTCCATATTTATACCCGACACTCATTGAGGCTCCTTTGACAATAGAACCAGGTGTTACTGAAGATGTAATAATTCCAGAAGTGGTATCTATTATTTCATAACCTCCACTTTCGTTTTGGATAACTTGTTTACCTGACATTGCTAAAATTTCTCCTGTTTTAGGGTCTTCTATAACTACGTAACTGCGGTTATAATACTCTGTGTTTTTGTCGCCTTTGGCTTTCATGACTTCGTAAGATAAAATATCTTCTAAGGCTTTTTGTAAGTTAATGTCTATGGTTAATATAATATCATTGCCACGTTTTCCTTTTTCTACTAATTCATAGGTATTATCTGGTAATACTTTATATTTTGCTTTTTCACCTTTTAAATAATTTTCGTATTGATATTCTAAGTAGCTAATACCTACTCTATCGTTAAGTGAATATCCATTTTTTAAATAATAGTCTTTTAATTCAGCTGGTATGCCCTGCTTTTCAGATGAAACTTTGCCTAAGATAGTTTTAAATGTATCATTATATAGGTATACTCTTTCCCAGTCAAGTTTAGTGTTAAAACCTTTTAGTTCACTGATATTTTCACTTATGATAGCATATTCACGTTCAGTAACGTTTTCGTTTTTTATTATTTTTAAAGCATAAGAATATCCTTTGTTCATTAAATAATATATATATGCTGCTTTCTTATCAGTATCAGTATAAACATTTAATTCTTCTTCGGTAATTCTTTCTTTTTTTAGGCTATCAATATTGTCAGTAGTAAGTTTTCTTTCTTTATATTTTTTCCATTCTGTATCAGTAATCTTTTTATTTGCATCTTCTTTATTGTTAATAACCCAAAAGTTTCTTAACATATTATCACTTAATTTATTTAAATCTAAATCAATTATGTCGGCAACTTTATAGGCAAGTTCTATTTCTTCTTTGGTGGTGATGCCTTTTTCTTTTTTATAATATATTGTTTTAATGGCTTTATTATCTACTAGTAAGGTATGGTTTCTATCATATATTCTTCCTCGTGGAGCAGATTCACCTAGTATGGGTTTTTCTACTACTTCCACTAATGTGTTAAGATATTTATCATTATCTAGTACTTGTAATTTAAATAATCGAAGAGAAATAACTGTAAAAAGTAAAATAATTAAGACCATTAAAAACATGTATCTTTTTTCCATAATGTCTTTTAAATATCTAGTACTATTCTTTCTTTTTTTCTTAGCCATTTAAAACATCCTTTCTAATTTCTTACTTTTAAAACTAGTAGTTCTAGTAATTACTAACGAATTAATTATAATATATATAATTATTATTGTCAATATTGTCTCATACATTTGTTTGAAGATGATTTTGCATATACATAATAGTTTTAAAAATTGAGTATAGAGCATAACATTAACTAGGTGAAATGAAATGAATATATATTTAATTGGTGAATATGTGAAAAGATTAACTAAAGAAGATATAACTAAGTTTGCATATAAACAAGGAATTACTTTAAAAGATAAGGAAGTAAATATTATTTTTAATACTATTAAGGAAAACTATAAGACTCTTATATATGGTAATGCTAGAAGTATTTTAGATGATTTAAAGAATAAGGTAGAACCATTAACTTATAATAAGATAATTACATTATATAGGGAATTTAAAGAAAAAATAAGTTAATACTACTTACTATAATACTTCCTTATTTTATCTAATAAATTATTATCAAAGCTTTTATTTTTAATCATATCTATTTCTTGTTTGTAAGGTGGATATATTTTATCTTTACTGTTATTATCTATTGTAACATATGGAGTTTCTAATATTTTTGGTATATTAGAAATTCTTTTATTATATATAACATTTATTAAATTATTAAAACCAATGCTTCCTAAACCAATATTCTCATGTCTATCTTTTTTAGAACCTAAAATATTCTTACTATCATTAATATGGATACATTTTATCTTATCAATGCCTATTAACTTATCAATTTCATCTAATATGCTATCAAAGTTACTTATATCATAACCAGCATCATTTAAATGACAAGTATCTAAGCATACACCTATTTTGTTTTGATATTCTATTTTATTAATTATATTTTTTATTTCTAATAGATTACTTCCTACTTCATTTCCCTTACCAGCCATAGTTTCTAAACATATAGTAACATCATATTCATTATCTAAGATAATGTTTAAGGCATTTATTATATTATTTATTCCTTCTTCTTTAGTTATAGAAACCGAAGAACCAGGATGTAATACCATATACTTTATATGTAACATACTACATCTTTTTATTTCTTGTTTTAGAAATGATATTGCAAAATCATTGTCCTCTTTAGCTAAATTAACAATATATGGTGCATGAACGATAACATTATCTATATTAATGTTATTTTCTTTCATTACTTCTAATGCTTTATTGGTTAGATTATCATTTATATTACTTCTTATTGTGTTTTGGGGGGCTCCTGTATAAAACATAAAAGTATTTTCTCCATAACTGAGTGCTTCGTTGACACTGCCTAAAAGTTGTTTATCACTTTTAAATGATACATGACTTCCTATTATTAAATTCATAATTACCTCAATTCTATAATTGTTATACCATCATTAAAATTATCTAATTTATAACTTAGTACTAACTTATCATTTTTTAAATAAGATAAGATACTTTCTCTTAGAATACCTTGTCCTTTGCCATGTATAACAATGATTTTTTTGTTACCCATGATATTATTTTCATGAATAAAATCTTTAACTGCCAAGGTGGCACTTTCTCTATCAAAACCATGTAAATCAATACTTGGTAAGTTATTTAGGAATATATCATTTTGATTTTTCATAAATGCTTAGTACCTCATTAATATCAGGAATTGAGTACCTTCCTCCTATTTTGGTTGTTGATAGAGCTCCGGTTATATTAGCAATACGGAGAATATCTTCATATGAATAGCCTTTGGCTAGAGCATAGACAAATGCTCCATGGAATATATCTCCTGCGCCGGTTGTATCAATGGCATTTACTTTATAGCCAGGCATGATTTTAACTTTACCATCTATTTTATATAAGCAACCATGAGATTCTAGGGTAATTACAATGTTAGCAGTAAAATCTTTTTCAAGTAAATTATATACTTTAACTAGACTGTTATAATCTTTATAATTAATTTTAACTCCAGTAAAATCTTCAGCAAAGTTTTTTGAGGCTACTAAGTAATTAACCATTTTTCCTAATTTAATTGTTGAATATTTTGCTCTTCCAGCATCTAATATGGTGATACAATCTGGATTATTTTTAATAACTTTGGTGGCTATTTCAAAATCTTCTCCATCAAATAAGGCATAATCTGGTTTTATTCTAATATTAGTATTCTCCATTTTCATAGATTTATCACGATAAGCAAATATTGTTCTACTAGCATTTTTTTTATTTACAATGATAAAACTATTGGTTGTTTTATATTTTTTAGATAATTCTATATATCTAGTATCAACGCCTACACTTTCAAATTCTTTTTTTATTCTTTTGCCATATATATCATTCCCTAAAACACCTGAAAAGTATGTATTCATTCCCCATTTGCCAAGTAAATATGCTGCATTAGAGGCAGGGCCTCCTCCGCATTCTATTCTATTTAAGACACGATATTTTATATTTTCTGTTGGATATTTATCCATAGGTATTGTAATATCATAGGAAGCATGTCCTAGACAAAGTATTTTTTTCATATTATAATCACTTATTCCTTATATTAATAATATCATGAATATAAATAAAAAGAAACTAATTTTAATAAATTAGATTCAATTTTACTTGTTTTGCTACTCGCGTTATAGTTCTGTATAATTAATTTTATTATTAAGTTGATTGTAATTAATTAATTACTTTTTATTTTACTTCTTAGTGGAGAGCACCACACGGAACA
>HF996797.1 GCA_000432575.1 Clostridium sp. CAG:762 | reverse complement strand
TCGTTTCTATGTCCAAGAAACGGGGTTCATATCATTGTGATACTATTTTTTATATATATGATTTATTTGTGTTTAAATTTAAATTGGGTATTATTTCATTTAAATAGATACCTATTTTTTTATTTTCAATATTTCTTTCTAGGTCAATGGCTGGGATTTTTAGGAATTTATTCATTCTGTAATTGTAACTGTAATAGTTTTCTTGATCACTTATTAAGATAAAATGTTCTTGGTTATTATGAATGTCAATGGTATATAGATTATTTATGACAATATGATTTGAGGGACAATATTTTTGGAATATTATATCTAGGATAGTACCTAATTCGATGGGACCCATGTCGTTTATGTTAATTATATTTTCTATTATGTTGAGAATGTTTGCTAAGAGATTTTCTTTGTTGAAGTTAAATTTTTTCAGTTTGTTTGCTAGTAATATATCATTATAAGTATCTTTTATATATTTTATTTTTTTATCTAGGTCGATGTCATCGTTATAATTACCAAAGTATTTTGTTTGAAATTTGGCTTGGATGAAGGGAATATCTTTGGTAATGTCGGTAATGAATGTTGTATCATCTAATTCTATTTTATTTGCTAAATGGCCATGTTCACTTGTATATATTATTTCATTATTAATGTCTAAGATTCTACATAGGTAATAAAATATTTTGGTATATGAAATATTTGTGCCTTTTAGGTTTGTTAATGCACCCCAGATGTTATTTATGGTATTTAAATTGTTGTAGTTAAATAGTTCGTTTTTAGTAGATATGGTGTTTATATCATAGGAAATAATTCTACCTACTGATTTATATAAGTATTTGCATGTTTCTAATTTATTTAAATTGTCTGGTTTAGCACACATGATAGTATCTATGATTTCTTCCCCTTTAATGAATGTGTTATAATCTACATAGATATAACCATTTTGGGAATTAATGAAATCAGCATAATAGTATTTTTGACCGTTTTCTTTGAAGTAATTGATTATTTCTTTATTGGGATAATCTAAGTCTATGTTGATGTATTCGGTGGTACTATTATGTTTTAGTAATTCTATATCGTCCATATTATGAATAGTTAATACTAAAGGATATTTATTATTCATTACTATCACCATATTAATTATACAATAATTTTGCAAGTTTTTGTCATAATTAGACACTTTGTTGACATTAAATGTCGTTTAAAAGAAAAAAACACTTTTGGTGTTATTTGATATTTAGTCCTAGCATCATAAAAGATAATAAGATGCATAATAGACTTAAGAAGATAGTAGATATTAGGATTAAATAAAAGTTTATGTAACCATTTTGCTTGTTGTTTATGGTTCTTATTCTTTTTTTAGGGGTATCAGTTTTTTCTAAATTTTCTATATCTTTTTCATATATTTTAACATCTTTTATGCGTTCTTCTAAGTCTTTGATTTCTTCTTTGGTAAACATTTCTAGGGTCGTTCCTAGTTTGTTTTCTTTTTGTGTATTATTTTCCATATGTTCCTCCTTATTCTATGCTAATGTTATTTGATACTAGGTATTCATTTAATGTTTTTGGATCCTTTATTTTCATAATTGTTTTAATAATATTTAAGACTATGTTTTTTTCTTCATTATTAATTTCTACTAAGTTGATTATGTTATTTAATTTTATCATTTTTGATGCATGTAAGATATAGTTATTAAAATTAGGAATAGTATATACCATGTATTTATAGCCATTTATGGTTACTATGGCTATTTTTTTGGTATATTTAAATGTTTCTTGATTAATTATATCATTCATATGGATACCTCTTTATTATATATAAATTATAGCACAAGATTTTAGAAAAAAAAAGAGATTATTTTATCTAATTTCATTATTTCGTTGAAATATAATAGACAGTGATAGTTTATGGTGCTATAATTAAGTTAGAGAAGAGTGAATGATATAATGGCACTTGTAAAGTGTAGTGAATGCGGAAAAGAAATAAGTGATAAGGCAAAGAAATGCCCCCACTGCGGGAATAAGGTAAAAGAAGATATTTCTTATGTAAAGTGTAGTGAGTGTGAAAAGAAATATGATGCTAGTTTAAAATGCTGTCCAAGTTGTGGAATGCCAAATGAAAAGGATAATGAAAATAATATTGTAAGCAATGAGGATAAAAAGAAAAAAAATATGTGGCCAATTATTTTGCTTTCATCATTGTTACTTATAATCATATTATTTAGTTTATTTACTAAGAAAGGTTCAAATAATTATAATGATAATTATGAAAAACCTGATAATTCTTATAATGATAATAATGAAAATAACAATAATGATAATGGTGTAGAAGATGAAAGTAATTTACCTGAATTAACTGTTACAAAGGATGTTCCTACTGTTGTAGAAGGTACTTATGGTAATGATAAGATTAAGGCAGAAATAACGATTAAAGGCGTTTATTGGACTAGTAAGATTTTACCTCCAACACCAAGGCAATCATATTATACTTATTATGATGAAAATGATGAAGAAATTTATCAAGTGGTAGAAATGGTTGTAAAGAATATTGGTACTGAAAGTTTTTCTAATTACATTTTTGAAGGTTTTTTGTCTGATACATGTACTCCAACTTTTAAATTTGATGGCGGTTATACTTATAATGGTATTTCTTTAATCGAGGTTGAGAGAGATGGAAAAGGAAATTATGACCTTTCTAATTTTTATTCTATTAATCCCTTAGTAACTAAAACTATTTATGCTGTTAAAACTGTGCCAAATGCCACGAAAGATTTGTCTCTATCGGTAAACTTATGTTTTGGAGATAATAAACTATATATTAATTGGTAGATTAATAATTATTTTATTTAAATGTAAATTTCTTTATGAAATTTCCTTTTTATATTGCATACTAAAAAAATACAGAAATTATTTATTGCTGTATTTTTTATGTTTCTTTTTTTTTTTATATTTTAATTAGTTACTGAGAGAACTGTACGGAAACCGTTGTTTTTGTAAGCATCACCATTACCAATTGCATATGGTCCACCAGAATAACTTCTAAATATACCAGCCTGAACACCACTGCTACTTTCGCCACCGCGTACGAACCAAGGTAAAGAGGAATTAACAAAAGTCCAAAGATCATCATACCAGCCTGCTGTTTCTCCTACTGCATCTCCTAAATGACTAGCATTTATGCTTGTACCTGAATATATATCTATATGCTCTGCCGGTACTCCACTTACGGTTAGTCCTGAACTTCCTGCTGTTTTATTATAATTTCCCATGACATATTCACCAGCTCCACCTGAACGTTAATTTTACTATTTTTATGTTTTAGTGTCAATACTTTTTTTAATTTTTTATTCAGTAGCAAGAACTGTACGAAAACTATATCCTGCTTCACCAGTATTTGTACAAAAACCAAATACGCCAGCATTATTACCAATACTGCAACGACCTGCACGTGCGAACCAAGGGTTATTAGGATCAACAAAAAATTTATAATTACTGTACCAACCTGCAGTTTCCCCCGTTGCATCTCCTAAATGACTAGCACTTACACTATATCCTGAATATATATCTATGTGCTCAGTTGGTACTGTACTTATTGTTAATCCTGAAGATCCTGCAGTTTTATTATAATTTCCCATCATATATTCAACTATCATTTCTTTCATATCATAAATTCCAGTGATATTGCCTGTCGTTGATCTTCCTCCGTTATTTTTATAAGCATTTCCTGTCCCACCACCTGTATAATTACTATTACTTTCTTCAACATCTGTTATACCTAGCCCATAGATACTTTGTTTCAAATATGCTACTGCTCCCCATTCTATATTTTTCATCATATGAGAGTCTGATTCATTTGCTCCACTTGTTGTTATATTACCACTTGTTGATTGTCCTATATTTGTTTTATAACTTGTGCCTGAACCTCCTCCCGTATAAGAATTATTACTATTTATTGTTATATCAGTTATTCCTAATCCATAATTACTTTGTTTTAAGTATGCTACTGCTCCCCATTCTATATTTTTCATCATATGAGAATCACTTTGATTTATTCCATTTGTAGTCAAATAATTTGTTGTCCTATACAATTGTCCTATACTATACATATTAGCTACTGTTATATTTTTTAAAGATGACACTCCAGGTTTTACTGTTGGTGTAGTTTTACTTCCTGTCGTTTCAAACTTTCCTGGTTAAATAATTTGTTGACCTAATTAATTTTGATGCACTATACATATTAGATATATTTATATTATTTAAAGGACTAACTCCTGGTTTTACTGTTGGTGCTGTTATACTTCCTGTTGTTTTAAACTTAGCTACCCAGATTCCTTTTAATTCAGTATCTCCAAAAGTAAAGGCTGGGTGGGTATACCAATTTCCATTGCTTTTGTTTTGACATGTTTCTGCTCCGTTTGTTCCATGTGTACAAGTTACTGTTCCGGTTGAGGAAGATCCATTTTCAAATGTTACATCTATTACTTGAGGAGATGTTCCACTTGCATACGTTGCATTAAATAATTTATATTTATATCTTGGTATCCATACATAGTATGCTAAGATATCTGCTTCAGGTACTACAGTTCCAACATCTGCATTCATATATGTTTCTCTTTTAGCACTTGTTACCATAACAGCATTAGCCCATTTCCTATTACCATAATCATACCAATTATTATATGCTCCATATATATCTACTTTTATCCAGTTAGTTCCATCATATGCTATTGGTATCATACCATCAGCTAATACTGGTCTATTTGCTCCAGAAGGATCTTCTTGTAATTCTACATCTTCAACAGGACAATATGTAATTAAATGAC
>HF996796.1 GCA_000432575.1 Clostridium sp. CAG:762 | reverse complement strand
TCAATAGTCATATATATATCTTTCTTTGCTTCCTTAATTCTTTTATCCTTAAAGATTTCTTTTTTTATTTCCTTAGTCAATATTCTAATTTTGTTTCCTATTTCATCTTTAGGTAAGGAATTGTATTTAATATATTTCTTATCGGTCCCTCTTACTTCGTTTAATAAAAAACCAAGTCTAACAATTTTTTCTTCAAGCTCTAAATCTGATACATTTTTTAATGTGAAGTTTTGATTTTTAGGATTAAAATATGATTTTAACTCTTCAAAATCTTTTTCAAGTTTTATTAATGTTGGAGTATATAATCTTTTTCTTTCAATAGTTAGTGTTGCTTGCCTTTTTAAAAAGTTTCTTTCTTCATCAGTTATTTTAAGTCTAATTCTATGTTCTAATTTTCCATTTTTGTTTTTATAACATTTATTTTTTTCAATCCAAGAAATATGAAAATGATAGTTATTTTCTCTATCAGAATGAAGTGCCACTATCCATTCTAAAAATTTTCTTTTGGATTTTCATAACCTGAATATGAAAGAAATTTTGGTATTACATCAGTTGCAATTTTCTTTTGCAATTCTTTTATATTTATATTTTCATCTATATAATTTTGATAAAATGATAAAACTGTCATTTGAATATTACTATTCTCTGCATACTTACACCATCTTTTTTGCATTAAAGGTACATCTTTATCTTTTAAAAATGTTCCATCTTTTAGCATTTCTGTTTAAATCTTCATTAAATTTCAAAATACCAAGTTCAAGCAGTTCTATAAT
>HF996795.1 GCA_000432575.1 Clostridium sp. CAG:762 | reverse complement strand
AATTATATGTTAAAGTATAAGGTTTAAACGATGTTATATTATTAAATCTTCTTTCATAAGTTCCAACTGCTATTCCGTTCATGCTAGTTCATTTCCACTTCTTAACATTAAACCGTAAAGTAAGTCTTTTAAGGTTAGTTTCTCTCCTACTTGTATATAGATACCAGAACCATATGCAGAGGCTATGCTATCGTCTACGGTTACTATATCTTCTAGTTTATTAGATTCAATGGCAATGATGGAGGTCATTATTTTGGTAATGGATGCGATTAATCTGATGTCATGAACGTTTTTTCCTAAAATGATTCTACCGCTGTCCATATCATATAAAATATAGGATGATGCTGAAATATTTAGGGCATAAGTTTTACTTGGTGTAAAGAGAATTAAACTAATTATAATTATAATTAATATTATCTTTTTCATATTATCACATTTAATTGTATGAAATTGTTTCTTTGTATATGAATAATCTTTCATTTGTGTTATAATTAGGTAGAGGTGTTTAATATGATGATTATTGAACTTAATGAGGATCAATTTAGAAGTTATGCTAGGTTTCATAGTAATAGAAATTATTTTCAAACAGTAGAATTTGCTAATATGTATGAGTTATATGGTTATAAGAAATTATATGTTGGTCTTGTTGATGATAATAATAATCTTATTGCCGCTTCTTTGCTTTTATTAAATAAGATAAAAGGTTATAAATATGCTTATGCTCCAAGGGGTTTTTTAATTGATTACAATGATATGGAGTTATTTAAGACATTTACTATAATGTTAAAGAATTATTTAAAAAGAATAAAGGTGGTATTTGTTAAAGTTGATCCTCGTTTTGTTTATAAGAAATATGATAAGGATTTAAATGTAATAAATGATAATAGTAAGATGATTTCTTTTTTGGAAAGTCTTGATTATGTGCATTTAGGTTTTAATACTTATTTTGAAAGTATTAATTCGAGATTTGAAGTTATTAGTACCAATTTGGGTAGTATAAAGGATGCTTATGATAGTTTAAGTAGAAATGTTAAGAGAAGTATTATTGAGAATAATAAGATGGGAATTTCTATTCATGAGGGAGATGCTTCAAATATTGATTTGTTTTATAATATTATTAAAAAGAAAACTAAGAATAATTTAACTTATTTTAAGAATTATTTTAAGTGTTTTAATACGCAGGATAATAAAATTGAACTTTATTTTGCTAAGATTAATACAAAAACTTATGTTAATAACTATCGCTACTTAGTTGATAAGGAAACTAAGAATAATAATTTGCTTAATAGTAAAATGCAAGATATTAATAGTTATAAATCAAAGAATTTGCTTAATAAGAAGATTTTATCTGATCATTTATTACAGGAATATAATGATAAATTAGTTGATGCAATAAATTTATATAAAAATTATCCTAATGGCTTGATTGTTGGTACTTGTGCTATTATTGTTAATAATAATGAAGTGTATTTTTTAATAGATGGTTATGTTCCTGAATTAAAAGAAATTCATACATCATATTCATTAAAGTGGGAAATAATGAAGAAATATATTAATCTTGGTTATAAGGTGTTTAATTTAGGTGAGATTACTGGTAATTTCTCTAATGAAGATAATAAATATTATGGGTTATTTTTCTCTAAGATGGGATTTAATAGTTATGTTTATGAATACCCTGGTGAATTTGATCTTGTTGTTAATAAATTTATGTATAAATTATATTATAATGTTATGCACTACGAGAGTAAGAGAAATAATAAAAAAGATACTAAGTAAATTAAAATACTTAGTTTTTTTCTTTGCACTAAAATGCGAGAGTAAAAAAAAAGCATAGATTTTATCTATACTAATTCTAATATTACCATTAAGGCATTGTCGCCTTTTCTTTCTTTTAATTTGATTATTCTTGTATAGCCACCATTTCTATCTTTGTATCTTGGTGCTAACTCATTGAATACTTTTTGTACACAATCATTATCATTATGTAAAAAAGCTAAGGCTAATCTTCTTGAAACTAAAGAACCACTTTTACCATAGGTAACCATTTTGTCGAAGCATTTTCTTACTTCTTTAGCTCTAGTTTCTGTAGTTTCGATTCTTTCATTTATAATTAGTTGTTTTGTTAAACTAGCTAACATACTTCTTCTATGTTTGTTAGTTACGCCTAATTTTCTATAAGCCATGTTATTTCCTCCTTTTAATCATCATCTCTAAATTTAAGACCCATATCTTTAATCTTGTCAATTACTTCTTTTAATGATTTTTTACCAAGATTTCTTATTTTCATCATTTCATTCTCACTCTTATCAACTAAGTCGTGTAATGTAAGAATTCCTGCTCTTTTTAAGCAATTATATGCTCTTACAGATAAGTCTAAATCATCTATTGAAGTTTCTAATGTTTTTTGGTTAGGATCTTCTTTTTTAGAAGTCATTAATCCTGTTGTATCAGCAATTTCATTTAGGTTTGTAAGTACTTCAAAGTGTTCAATTAATATTCTACTTGCAAGGGCAATAGCTTCTTCTGGATTAATTGCTCCGTTTGTCCATACTTCCATTACTAATTTATCATATGTATTGTTTTGTCCAACACGTGCTGGTTCAACTTCATAATTAATTCTTTCAATTGGTGAGTATAGTGAATCAATGTATATTACATTTAATTTTTTATCACCATATAATTTCTTGTTATCTTCACTTCTTACATATCCTCTGCCACTTCCAATGGTAAGTTCCATGTTAATACTTCCACCTTCAGCTAGAGTACAAATAACAAGTTCTGGATTTAAAATTTCGATATCAGCATCTTTTTCAATGTCTCCTGCTTTTACTTCGCCTTCTTTTGAAGCTGATAATCTTAAAATTTTATTTTCATCTTGAGAATGATTTTTTAATATGACACTTTTTAAGTTTAAAACAATTGCCGTTACATCCTCGATAACACCATCTAATTTTTGAAATTCATGTGCTACTCCATCGATTTTTACACTTGTGATGGCATCTCCTGGTAATGATGATAACATTACCCTTCTTAAAGCATTACCTAAAGTTGTTCCAAAACCTCTTTCTAAGGGTTCTATTTCAAACTTTCCATAATGACTACTTTCTATATATTCGGTTACTTTGTAATCTGGTTTTTCAAACTTTAACAATTTAACGCACTCCCTTTCTTAAATTATCCACGACGTCTTTTTGATGGACGGCATCCGTTATGTGGAACTGGTGTTACATCGGTGATTGTTGTGATTTCTAATCCAGCAGTTTGTAATGAACGAATAGCAGTATCACGGCCTGATCCTAATCCTTTAGTTTTAACCGCTACTTTTCTCATACCCATATCGTATGCTACTTTACCAGCAGCTTCAGCACTCATACCCGCTGCGAATGGTGTAGATTTTTTACTACCTTTTATACCCATTGTACCTGCAGAAGCCCAACTAATTGTATTTCCTTCTTTATCAGTAATTGTTACTACTGTGTTATTAAAAGATGATTGAACGTGAGCTATACCTTCAGGTACATTCTTTTTAACTTTACGTTTTCTCGCTTTATAAGCCATAATTTACCTCCCTTTAGTTAATTATTTTTTCTTATTAGCTACTACTTTTCCTTTACCTTTACGAGTTCTAGCATTACGATTAGTTCTTTGTCCTCTTACTGGTAAATTCTTTTTATGACGTGTACCTTGATATGAATTAATTTCCATTTTAGTTTTGATGTTCATATTTACTTCACGACGAAGTTCACCTTCTACTAAGTGTTTGTTTACTTCATCTCTTATTCTTGTTAATTCATCTTCGGTTATGTCTTTTGCCTTAGTATCAAAATTTACTTTAGCATTTGTTAAGATTTTTCTTGATAATTGTCTTCCTATACCATAAATATAAGTAAGGGCAATTTCAATTCTTTTTTCGTTTGGTAGATCAATACCTTTAATTCTTGCCATTTTTTCCTCCTATTAACCTTGTTTTTGTTTGTGTTTTGGATTTTCACAAATAACCATAACTTTGCCTTTACGTTTTATTACTTTGCATTTTTCACAAATAGGTTTAACTGACGCTTTAATTTTCATAATTTCCTCCTACTTTCTATAGGTTATACGCCCACGTGTTAAGTCATATGGTGATAATTCAATAATTACAGTATCACCTGGTAGAATGCGAATGTTGTTTACTCGTATTTTACCAGAAACGTGAGCCTCTATAACTATTTTGTTTTCTAATTCAACTTTAAATTTTCCTGAAGGTAGTAACATTAATACTTTACCTTCCACTTCGATAGTTTCTTCTTTACTCAAGATTATCACCCTTTCCTGTTAGTATTTCATAGCCTTCTTCGGTAACTACTACAGTATGTTCAAAATGTGCTGAAGGGCTAGAATCTGCCGTGATTATGGTCCAGTCATCATCTAGCATTAAGACGTCGTCTTCACCTAAATTTAGCATTGGTTCTACGGCAATAACCATACCTTTTTTTAAAACTGGTCCTTTATGTCCTGTGTCATAATTAGGAACTTCTGGATCTTCGTGGACATCAGTTCCAACACCATGACCTACTAGTTCTCTAACTATTCCTAAATGGTGAATATTTGCATACTTTTCAATTGCAAGACCAATATCTTGGATATGATTTCCTGGTTTAATTTGTTTTAATCCTTCAAATAAAGCATTCTTAGTATGTTCCATAAGATATTCTTTTTCTTTGGAAATACTTCCTACTTTATATGTCCAGGCAGAATCACCATGATATCCTTTATAACATGCTCCTATATCAATTGAGATAATATCACCATTTTTAAGTTTTCTTTGTGATGGTATTCCATGTACTACTTCATCATTAATTGATGTGCAAATACTTTTAGGGTATCCATCGTAATCCTTAAATGAGGCTGTTGCTCCTAAACTTTCAATAAACTTAGAAGCAATATTATCTAATTCTAAAGTAGTAATTCCAGGTTTTATATGTTTTTCTAACTCTTTGTGGGTTAAATAAACAATATGTCCTGCTTTTCTTAGTAATTCTATTTCATAATCACTTTTGATACTAATCACTGTTAATTACCTTCTTTATCTTTAAATAAGTATCAGCCGCACTGTCAGAATTATTTATTTCTATTTTTTTTAGTAATCCTAATTTATCATAATAATCTAATAATTCACTAGTTTTGTCTAAATAGACGTTGAATCTATTTTTAAATGTTTCTTCGTTATCATCATTTCTTTTTTCTAACTCGGTTGCACATTTATCGCATATTCCATCTTTTTTTGGTTTTAAACTTTCATTATTAATATTATATGATGTTCCACATTTAGGGCATACTATTCTACCTTGCATTCTTTTTAATGCAAGATCTAAGTCAATATCTAAAAATAATACATTATCTAATTCTTTATCTAATTTATCAAAGATATCTTCTAATAATTTAGCTTGTGTAATATTTCTAGGATATCCATCTAAGATACAGCCATAATCACAATCAGGTTTTGTTAATCTGCTAGTTAAGAGTTCGGTAATGATATCATCAGTTACAAACTCACCTTTGTCTAAATTATTTTTGATTTTATTACCTAATTCGGTTCCTAAATTAACTTCTTCACGTAATAAATCGCCTGTTGAGATATGTGGTATATTAAATTCTTCGCTTAAGAATTTAGCTTGTGTTCCTTTTCCCGCGGCAGGTGGGGCAATGAATATGGTATTCATTATTTACCACCCTTATAATTTCTATTAACTAAACTACTTTCTAATTGTCTATATGTTTCTAAGGCTACTCCAATAACAATTAGCATTCCTGTTCCACCTATACTAACACTTGAAGGTAAGTTAGAAATAGCTGAGAATATTATTGGTAAACCTGCTAGAATAGCTAAGAATAATGTTCCTACTAGGGTAAGTCTTTTTAAAACAGTTTTAATATATGTAGTAGTTTCTTTTCCTGGTCTAATTCCTGGGATATAGCCTCCATTTTTATTTAGATTTTTAGCTAGTTCTTCAGGGTTTGCTTGTAATATTGTATAGAAGAACCCAAATACAAATATTAATAAGATATATACTATAAATCCTACTGGTGTTGTATATGTTAAATATTTTTCTACAAATAAAGTAAATCCTTCCTTTTTCATAATACTTGCTAAAAATGCAGGTACAGATATTACTGCTGAAGCTAAAATTACTGGCATAACTCCCGCTGAATTTAACTTAAACGGAATATATGTTTGTTTAGCTCCATAAGCACTTGTTGTTTGGTTTGAATATTGAATAGGAATACGTCTTTCACTTTCTTCTACAAAGACTATTGCTACCACTAATAATAGATATATTATTACAAATACAGCATATGATACAATGCCTATTAGTAATGATGAATTATCAGTTACTAAAGATGTGAATGCATCTATAAACATTTTAGGTACTGTTGATATAATACCTGCCATGATTATTAGTGATATTCCATTGCCAAGACCTTTTTGAGTAATTCTATCACCAAGCCATAGTAAGAATGATGTTCCAGCGGTCATAACGATGCTTGATTTCATTATTTCCATTGCAGATAAATTCTTACCACCAAAGGCATATACCATAGCAAATCCTTGAAAAAATGCTATAATTATTCCTAGATACCTTGTTATTTGGTTGAGTTTCTGTCTGCCTTTTGCTCCATCATTTTTTAAATCACTAAAGTATGGAATCATATCCATTTGTAAAATACTTACGACGATTGAAGCTGAAATATAAGGCATAACTCCTAAACCAAATATTGTAAATCTTTTCAAACCACCACCTGAAATGGCATTTAGGTATTCAAGGAAACCTAAGTCTTGTACTACTGCTTTCATTCCAGGTACGGTGATGGTATTACCTACTGCAAATATAAGTAATGCAAATAAGGTATAACCAATTCTTTTTTTGATATCTTTGTTTTTGGGATTCCATATTTGACGGAGATTTTTAAACATCTAAATCACCTCTATTTTTCCACCGGCATTTTCTATTTTAACTCTTGCAGTACTAGAAAACTTGTTAGCTTTAACTGTTAATTTCTTAGTTAATTCACCATTACCAAGTATTTTAATACCATCTTTTTCTTTTTTTACTAATCCACTTTCTTTTAAATTACTTAGTTCAATTACACTGCCATCTTTAAAGTCATTTAAATCACCAACATTAACTATTGCATACTCGGTTCTAAATTCGTAATTATTGAATCCTCTTTTAGGTAAACGCCTAAATAGTGGAAGTTGTCCTCCTTCAAATCCAGGTCTAACTCCTCCACCACTTCTAGCATTTTGTCCTTTGTGTCCTTTGCCACTTGTTTTGCCAAGTCCACTACCAGGTCCACGTCCAACTCTTTTTCTAGTTTGTACTGAACCCTCATTAGGTTTTAATTCATGTAATTTCATTAGCTTAATATCTCACTTTCTTCTTTACCTCTTAAGGCTGCGATTTCAGTTGCAGTTCTTTGACTTTGTAATGCTTTTAATGTTGCTCTAGCCATATTAATTTTAGTGCTAGAACCTAGTGATTTAGATAATACATCTTTAACACCCGCTAATTCTAAAACATCTCTTACAGGTCCTCCGGCTTTAACACC
Organism: Clostridium sp. CAG:762; assembly: GCA_000432575.1. Taxonomy (GTDB): domain Bacteria; phylum Bacillota_I; class Bacilli_A; order RF39; family UBA660; genus CAG-762. The sequence goes on along the minus strand of HF996795.1, from coordinate 9,267 downwards.
AGTACCTTCAGCAGCTGGTTTTAGAAGTACTTTAGCAGCTCCTTCTTTAATAGTTATTTCATGTGGAATAGTACGATTATCAATTAATGATACATTGATTACATTTTTTGTAGCAGCTTGGGTTGCTTTTTTAACTGCATCTGGCATTTCTTTAGCTTTACCAGTTCCAAGTCCTACTTTTCCTTTTCTATTTCCAACTACAACTGTAGCAGAGAAACGAAATTGACGACCACCTTTAACAACTTTAGTAACACGGTTAACTGTAATAACTTTTTCTTCTAAAGTTTTTTTGACTTGATCTTTTCTTTCTTTATTATCAAGTTTTTTACGTGGTCTAAAGTTTTTCTTTGGTGTCTCTTGATTATTTTCTTGCATAAGTTTTCCTCCTTATTAGAACTCTAAGCCGTTTTCACGTGCTGCTTCGGCTAAAGCTGCAACACGTCCATGATAAAGGTAGCCCCCTCTATCAAAAACAACTTCATTAATTTTTTTACTTTTAGCGCGTTTTGCGATTTCTGCTCCAATTACTTTAGCGGCTTCGATGTTTCCACCATTTTTGATATTTAATTCTTTTTCTAAACTAGAAGCACTAACTAAGGTAACACCTTTAGTATCATCAATGATTTGAGCTGAAATATTAGCATTAGATCTAAATACTGATAATCTAGGTTTTTCACTTGTTCCACTTAGATTTTCTCTTATTCTTTTATGTCTAATAACACGCATTTCATTTCTTGATGTTTTTTTAATCATAAGTATACTCTCCTTTACTTATTATTTAGAGGCTTTCTTTCCTTCTTTACGACGGATATGTTCACCTTTATAACGAATACCTTTACCTTTGTATGGTTCAGGTTGTCTTACTTTTCTTATATTTGCACAAAATTCTCCTACTAATTGTTTATCAATTCCTGATACTTCGATTTCGGTATTACTGATACCTTTAATTTGAAGTCCATTAGGAACATCTAAATTTACTGGATGAGAATATCCTGCACTTATTGTTAAAACATCACCTTTTGGGTTGAAACGATAACCAACACCCACTATTTCAAGATTCTTGCTATAACCATTAGTAACACCTTCAATCATGTTTCTAATATTGGCATTAGTAGTACCTTGCATGGCATGAGTGAATTTATCATTTTTAGTCATTTCTACTGTTAAAGCATTGCCTTCAACATTTATTTTAATTCCGTCTACTAAATCTAGTGATAATTCACCCTTAGGTCCTTTAACAACTAATTTTTTATCTAATATATCAACATTAACATTTTCTGGTATTGTAACTGTTCTTTTTCCAATACGACTCATATTTACACCTCCTTATTTTAATTACTACCAAATGTATGCAAGTACTTCTCCACCAACACAGTTTTGACGAGCTTTTTTATCTGTCATAACTCCTTTTGGTGTAGAAATAATGGCAATTCCAAGTCCATTTAAAACTTTAGGAATTTCATCAACTTTAGCATATACACGTAATCCTGGTTTAGAAATACGTTTTAATCCTGTAATAACTCTTTCTTTATTAGGTCCATATTTTAAAGTTAATACTAACATATTTTCTTTATCTCCCTTTTCACTTTTGAAATCTTCGATAAAGCCTTCTTCTTTTAATATTTTTGCTATTTCTAATTTCATTTTTGAAGCTGGTACTTCTACATTTTTATAACGCATTGTATTGGCGTTACGAATTCTAGTTAACATATCTGCAATTGGGTCTGTTACTAACATAATTGAATTCCTCCTTCCGTTTTTTACCAACTTGATTTTTTGACACCTGGTATTTGTCCTTTATATGCTAATTCTCTAAAACAAATACGGCAGATACCAAACTTACTCATGACAGCATGTGGACGTCCACATATTTGGCAACGAGTATATTTTCTAACTTTAAATTTTGGTTCTTTTTGATTTTTTAAAATCATGCTTTTTTTTGCCATAAAATCCTCCTTAATAAGGTTACTTCCTAAAAGGAACTCCAAGTTCATCTAATAAGTCATAAGCTTCTTCATTAGTTTGTGCAGTTGTTACGATAACTACATCCATACCACGAACCTTAACAACACTATCAAATTCTATTTCTGGAAATATTAATTGTTCTTTTAAACCAATTGTATAGTTACCTCTACCATCAAATGATTTTGGAGATAATCCTCTAAAATCTCTTACACGAGGAAGTACTACATTGATTAATTTATCTAAGAAGTTATACATTTTTTCTCCTCTTAGAGTTACTTTACAACCAATTACTTGACCTTCTCTTAATTTAAATGATGATATAGATTTCTTAGCTTTTGTAGGTACTGGTTTTAATCCTGTTATTTGTTCAAGATCGTTCATTGCTGCTTCTAATAGTTTACTATTTTGTAAAGCATCACCAACACCCATATTAATAACTATTTTATCTATTTTAGGTACTAGCATAACTGTTTCATAATTATGTTTACTAACTAATTTAGGAACAACTTCCTTACTATATTTTTCTTTTAGGCGGTTCATTATAAACACACTCCTTCACTAGTCTTTTTTAACTGATTTTTTCGCTTTTACTTCGGCTTTTATCTCAGTTTTCTTAGACTTATTTTTATTTTCAATTAATTTTACATTAGATACATGAATTGGTGCTTCTCTTTCGACAATTTCACCGTTTCCATTATTATTTTTTGGTTTTAAATGTTTCTTAACAATGTTAACACCTTCAACAATAACTTTATTATCTAGTATTTTGTTAATTATGCCTTCTTTTCCTTTATTAGATCCAGCAATAACAACAACTTTATCACCTTTTTTTAGTTTCACTTAAATACCCTCACTTTCGATATCCTATAACACTTCTTTAGCAAGACTTATAATCTTCATAAAGTCTTTATCTCTAAGTTCACGTGCTACTGGACCTAAAACACGAGTTCCAACTGGAGATTTATCATCTTTAATAATAACGCACGCATTATCATCAAACTTGATATAACTTCCGTCTTCTCTTTTTACCCCAAACTTACTTCTAACAATTACAGCTTTTACTACTTTACCTTTTGGTATAGTTCCATTTGGGATTGCTTTCTTAACAGTACCAACAACGATATCACCGATATTGGCAGTTTTTACTTTACTTCCACCTAATACTCTAATTACAAGTAATTCACGAGCACCAGAATTATCCGCTACTTTTAAACGAGTTTCTTGTTGTACCATAGTTTTTCCTCCTTCCAACTAAAGAGATTATAGAATTACAGCCTTTTCAATTACTTCGACTAAATTAAATCTTTTAGTTTTTGATAATGGTCTAGTTGCTACTAATCTAACTTTATCACCAACTTTGGCAATATTATTCTCATCATGAGCTGTATATTTTTTAGAATATTTAACACGTTTTCCATATAATGGGTCTTTTTTATAAGTTTCAACTTTAACAGTAATTGTTTTATCAGCTTTATCACTTACAACAATACCAATTATTTCTCTTCTATTTTCGTTCATATTATTTCCTCCTTACCCATTAATCTCGCGTTCTTTAAGAATTGTTTTCATTCTAGCAACATCTTTTCTAAGTTCATTTAATCTTGCAGGTTTTTCTAAAGTACCTGTTGCTTGTTTGAAACGTAGATTGAATAACTCTTCTTTAGATTCTTCAATTTTCTTAATAATTTCTTCTGTGGTCATTTTTCTTACTTCATTAGCCTTCATTGTTAACACCACTTTCTTTTTTAACAAACTTACATTTAATTGGTAACTTATGCATTGCAAGTCTTAATGCTTCACGTGCTGTCGCTTCATCAACACCCGCTACTTCAAACATAATTTTACCTTCTTTAACTACGGCTACCCATACTTCAGGGTTACCTTTACCTTTACCTTGACGTGTTTCCAAAGGTTTCTTAGTTAGTGATAAATGAGGGAAAATGTTTACCCATACTTTACCACCACGTTTCATATATCTGGTCATAGCAACACGAGCTGCTTCAATTTGTTGAGCTGTGATCCATGCACCTTCTTTGGCCATTAGACCATATTCACCAAAATGTAATTCAGTATTACCTTTTGCTTTTCCATCATATCTAATACGAAACGTTTTTCTATGTTTAGTTCTTTTTGGAATTAGCATTTAAATTACCTCCCTTGTTTTTTGAGGAAAGAATTTCGCCTTTATATATCCAAACTTTAACGCCGATTTTACCATAAGTAGTATCAGCTTCACTAGTAGCATAATCGATATCCGCTCTTAAGGTATGTAATGGAGTTGTTCCTTCACTATAACCTTCACCACGTGCGATATCAGCACCACCTAAACGTCCAGATACTAAAGTTTTAATTCCTTTTGCTCCTGCTTTCATAGTATTTCTAATAGCTTTCTTTTGTGCTACCCTAAATGATACACGATTTTCAATGTTATGTGCGATAGAATCCGCAACTAACTGAGCAACTAAATCTGGGTTCTTAACTTCAACAATAGTAATTTGAACTTCTTCACCAATAATTTTTTTAATTTTCTTCTTAGTTTCTTCGATTTCTTTACCATTTTGACCAATTATAATACCAGGTTTAGAGGCGTGTATAAATACTTCTGTTCTTTTTTTATTTCTTTCAATAACGATACTAGCAATTCCAGCATCTTTATATTTGGAAAATAAATATTTACGAATTTCTACATCATTCATTAAATATTTAGGTACATCGTTACTGTTGGCATACCATTTTGATTGCCAATCTTTATTAATACCTATTCTAAGTCCATTTGGACTTACTTTTTGTCCCATAAAATCCTCCTTACTTCTGCCTTTCATCTAAGATAATTGTTATATGACTTAATTTATGATCATTTCTACCAACATGGCCTCTTGAGTCCATCTTGGCTCTTTTTAAAACTGGTCCTTCATCAACATAACAAGTTTTTACATATAAATTATTTACATCTAATTTATTATTATTCACGGCATTTGAGGTTGCAGAATTTAATACTTTTTTAAGTATTAGAGCCGCTTTTTGATTTTGATTTTCTAAAATTGCCAAAGCATCATTAACGTTTTTTCCTCTAATTAGATTAATAACTAAACGAGTTTTTCGAGGGGCAATTCTAATCATTTTAGCTTTTGCGATAGTTTCCATTGTATTCCTCCTACACTAAGTTATTTCTTTTTATCCTTATCCGCGCCGTGGCCACCACATTTACGAGTTAATGAAAACTCTCCAAGTTTATGACCTACCATATCTTCTGTTACATATACTGGTATAAATTCTTTACCATTATGTACAGCGAAAGTATGACCAATAAAATCAGGATAAATTGTTGAACGACGGGACCAAGTCTTAATAACTTCCTTTTTTCCATTTTCATTTAAAACTTTAACCTTTTTAAGTAGACTTGTATCTGCAAAAGGTCCTTTTTTTAAGCTTCTTGCCATTTCTAATCAATCCTTTCTTTATTTTTTCTTACGACGTGTTACGATAAATTTATTTGATGCTTTTTTATTTTTTCTAGTCTTAAGTCCTAGAGCTGGTTTACCCCATGGAGTCATTGGTCCACTTCTACCAACTGGAGCACGACCTTCACCACCACCATGTGGGTGATCATTAGGGTTCATAACAGAACCACGAACGGTAGGTCTAATACCCATATGACGTTTACGACCTGCTTTACCAATATTAACTAATTCGTAATCTTCGTTTCCAACAACACCGATAGTAGCACGACAAGTACCAAGTATTTTTCTTGTTTCGCCACTGCCAAGTCTTATTAAAACATATTTGCCTTCACGACCAAGTATTTGAGCAGAGTTACCAGCACTTCTTGCTAATTGTCCACCTTTACCAGGTCTTAATTCAACATTATGAATAACTGTACCGACAGGAATATTCATAATTTCCATTGTATTTCCTATTTTTACGTCAGTTTGTTTACCACTAACAACGATATCTCCAACTTTTAATCCTTTTGGAGCAATGATGTAACTTTTAACACCATCTTTATAATTAATTAAAGCAATATTTGCACTTCTATTTGGATCATATTCAATACTAGCAACGATAGCAGTGATATCATCTTTAATTCTTTTGAAATCAACTAAACGATATTTTCTTTTTACTCCACCACCACGATGTCTTACAGTAATTTGTCCTTTATTATTACGACCTGTTGTCTTACTTTTTGTAACTAATAAACTTTTTTCAGGTGTTTTTTTAGTAATATCTATATTATCTAAAGTACTTTTACCTCTTAGTCCATTAGTTATAGACTTATAATTTTTAATAGCCATAAGTATTACCTCCTTTTATTAGTTAAAACTAATAGAGTTTCCTTCTTTTAAAGTTACATAAGCTTTCTTATACTTATTAGTCATACCAGTATATCTTCCTACTCTTTTTTTCTTAGGATGAGAATTTACTGTTCTAACTTCTTTAACTTTTACATTGAATATTTTTTCTATTGCTTGTTTAATTGAAGTTTTATTTGCTTTAACATCTACTTTGAATACATAAGTATTTTGTGCTTCTAAAGAAGCTGATTTTTCAGTAATAATAGGTGCAATAATTATATCTCTATAACTACTCATTACCAAGCACCTCCTCTAATTTCTTTAGTCCTGCTTCTGTAATTAACATGATATCAGCACTTACTAAGTCAAGGACATTAACTTCATCATATCTAATTACTTTAACATTAGCTAAATTTCTAGCAGCTAGACAAACATTATCATTTAATTCGTCTAAAACTACTAAGACTTTGTTATTAACAATATTTAAGTTTTTGAATAAATCCATAATTTCTTTTGTTTTTGGAGTTTCAAAACTAATATTATCAATTACTCTAAGCTCTTTATTGCTTAGTTTATATGCAAGAGCTGATTTTAATGCTAATCTTCTTTCTTTTTTGTTCATTTTCTTAGCATAACTTCTTGGTTGTGGTCCAAATACGATACCGCCACCTCTCCATTGAGTTGCACGAATTGAACCTTGTCTTGCATTACCAGTTCCTTTTTGACGGTAAGGTTTTCTTCCTCCACCTGATACTTCACTTCTTGTTTTTGTTTTATGTGTTCCTTGTCTTAATGATGCTTGTGCTAAAATAATAGCATTATATAAAACAGCATCATTAGGTTTGTTTTTCCATACGTTATCTTTTAAATTTATATCTTTAACTTTTTCATTCTTGATGTTTACTATTTCCATTTTAGACATATTATTTCCTCCTTTCATCACATATACTTAAATTATTTATTGGTTTAAGCTTCTTGTGATGATTCAATATTGTTTTCAGTATTAGCTACTTCTTCAGTAACTTCTTCTACATCAGTAATGTATGTTACTAAATCTTCTTTGGCGTTAACTTTGCCTTGGTTTTTAATAGCTGATCTGATAAAGACAATCGATTTTTTAGGTCCTGGAACATTTCCCTTAATTAAGATAACATTGTTTTTTAAATCTACTTCGATAATTTCAAGATTCTGTATTGTTCTTGTTGCATTACCCATGTGTCCTGGTAATTTCTTGCCTGGTAAAACACGCATTGGTAACATTGTTCCCATTGAACCTACACCACGATGATACTGACTACCATGTCCCATTGGTCCACGAGTTTGGTTATGACGTTTAATAACGCCTTGAAAGCCCTTTCCTTTAGAGGTACCGGTTACATCAACCATTTCTCCATTTTCAAATATATCAGCCTTGATTTCCATACCAAGTTGATAGTTGCTAACATCTACACCTCTAATTTCTTTTAAGAAGCGCTTAGGGGTAGTATTAGCTTTTTTAAAATGACCTAATTCTGGTTTGTTACTATTTTTTTCTTTCTTATCACCAAATGCTAGTTGAACAGCATCATAACCATCTTTAGAAGCAGTTTTAACTTGTGTAACAACATTCTTATCTACTTCAATTACAGTTACTGGAATAAGTTTACCATCAGTAGTAAAAACACCAGTCATTCCAATCTTACGTCCTAAGATTCCTTTCATAATTTCCTCCTATAATTTAATTTCGATTTCAACACCACTAGGTAAGTCAAGATGGCTTAACGCATCTATTGTTTCCTTACTTGGATTAGTAATGTCAATAAGTCTTTTATGTGTACGTCTTTCAAACTGTTCACGTGAATCTTTATATTTGTGAACCGCTCTTAATATTGTGTACTTTTCAATTTCTGTTGGAAGTGGTACAGGTCCACTGACAGTTCCACCAGTTCTTTTAACAGTCTCAACAATTTTAGCCGCTGCGGTATCTAAGATTCTGTGTTCATACGCTTTTAATTTAATACGTACTCTTTCTTTCGACATAATATTGTCCTCCCTTCGCCTATATCTAGTATAGACTTGCTCCGTGCAAATAACCCAATACCCTCGATTAAGTCTTTATTTTATTAAACAACTTAACCGGGTGTATCAGCAACCTCGCACATCTAAGCATGCCACACAAAGTCAATTATACTAAATAATTATATGAAATGCAAGCATTTTTTTTACTTTTTTTTGCTTAATTTTTAAAAAGACTAATAAATTCCCTCATATTTAAGGTTTTATTAGTCTTTGCTACTCGCATTTTAGTTCTATAGAGTTATTTTGTTACTGAAAGAACAGTACGAAAGCCACTGTCGTTCCTACTCTCACCATTACTAGGGGCAAAATTGAATATACCAGTTTGAGCCAAATTCATGAAACTATAGCCTCCACGAGTGAACCAAGTATTAGATGCATCAACAAAGAACGTGTAATCACCATACCAACCAGCAGTTTCACCAGTTGCATCTCCTAAATGACTTGCTGCCACACTTGTTCCTAAATATATATCTATATGCTCTACTGGTACTCCACTTACGGTTAATCCTGAACTTCCTGATTGTTTATTAAAATTTCCCATTACATATTCTAATGCACCTCCACTCATATCATATACTCCTGTGATATTACCACTTGTTGATGCTAGCATTCCGTTTGTAGTATTATAAGCATTGCAAATAGAAGACTTATTACTACCAGCAGGAGAACCACATCCTGTTATATAGTTACTATTATTATTTTCTCCTATATCTGTTATTCCAAGTCCATAATTACTTTGTTTTAAATATGCTACTGCTCCCCATTCGATATTTTTCATCATATGTGAATCTGATTCATTTGCACCATTTATAGATAAATAATTTGTTGACCTAAATAATTTCCCTGTATTATACATATTAGCTACTGTTATATTTACTAAAGATGACACTCCAGGTTTTATTGTCGGTGTACTTGTACTTCCTGTTGTTTCAAACTTTCCTACCCATATTCC